>JAUILJ010001008.1 GCA_030433055.1 Polyangia bacterium | reverse complement strand
GGCGTGGCGTGTACCGGCATCGTGGAAGATCCCGGAGGAGGGAAGTCTGGTCCGGACTTTCCGGGAGGAGACAATCCCCAGGCTCAGGACGGCGACGTCGGCCGGGTCACGATCCATCGCCTGAACCGGGTCGAGTACAACAACACCGTGCGCGATCTGTTCGGAACTTCGCTGCGACCGGCGGACGACTTCCCCGCGGACGATCACGGCTATGGTTTCGACAACATCGCTGACGTGCTCAGCGTGTCACCCGCTCAGATCGAGCTTTACGAGCGGGCGGCGGACCTGCTGCTCGATGAGTCGTTGGCCCTCCCCACACCGGACGCCGTGCTCACCCAGGTCGAGGCGGAGACCCTGACCGGAAGCGTGGGGTCTGCAACGGCCAACGGCTGGAACCTGTGGTCGAACGGAGAGATCAGCGCGACGTTCAGCTTGGTTGGCGACGGTCGCTACGTGGTTTCCGCCCGGCTATGGCAGAGCGCGGCGGGGGGAGAGGCTGCGCAGGCGACGTTGAGCATCGGCAGCGAGAACCTGGGAACCTTCGAGGTCACCGCGGGCGATGACGCGCCCCAGGTCATTCAGGGCGAAGCGGAGCTCGGCGGGGGCAGCAAGGTGGTGACGGTGACCTTCGAGAACGACTACGTCGACGCGGCGTCGGGGGCGGACCGCAACCTATACGTCGACTGGCTGCAGGTGGAGGGTCCGTTTGGAACCAGCGCGCCGAGCAACGCTCAGCGGGACGCCATCGTCACCTGTGACATCCAGGCCCTGGGCGAGAGCTGCGCGCGGGAGGTGCTGGGAGAGTTTGGAAAACGCGCCTGGCGGCGTCCTCTCAGCGACGCGGAGATCGAGCAGCTGATGGGGCTGTATCAAGTGGCGATCGACGAAGGGCAGGACCCGAACGCTGGCCTGACGCTAGCGCTCAAGGGCGTCCTGATGTCGAGTCACTTCATCTTCCGTGTGGAGCTCGACCCGGACCCCAGCTCACTCGAGCCGCACACGCTGGGGCAATACGAGCTGGCCAGTCGCCTGAGCTACTTTCTTTGGAGCTCTACGCCGGACGATCAGCTCCTGGAGGCGGCAGACGCGGGCAAGCTCGGTGAAGTCGAGACGCTCCAGCAAGAGGTGCGGCGCATGTTGGCCGATCCACGCTCGGAGGCGCTGGTCGACAATTTCGCCGGTCAATGGCTGTTCATCCGCGCGCTGGATGCGCACGAGCCAGACACCAACTACTTCGGTGACTACGACGATGGGCTGCGCGAGTCCCTGCGTCAGGAGATGCAGCTCTTCTTTGGAGACTTCCTGCGAGAGAACAAGCCGATCAGGGAACTCTTGACGGCGAACTACAGCTACGTCGATGAGCGCCTCGCAACACACTACGGGGTGCAGTCGAGCGGGACGGGTTTCAAGCGTGTGGACTTCGACGACGAGCGCGGCGGGCTGCTCCGCCAAGCTGGTATCCTCACGGTGACCAGCTATCCCACGCGGACTTCTCCCGTGAAGCGCGGCAAGTGGGTGCTCGAGCAACTGCTGTGTTCTGCGCCTCCGCCGCCACCCCCCGACGTGGAGACCGACATCACCTCGGACGACATCGCAGGCAAGACCTTGCGAGAGGTGCTCGAGGCCCACCGCGCGAACCCCGACTGCGCCGTGTGCCACGACGCGATGGACCCCATCGGCCTGGCGCTGGAGAACTACAACGGCGTGGGCGCCTATCGCACGCTGGAGAATGGCAACCCGATCGACCCCACTGGAACACTGCCCGACGGAACCGAGCTCGCCGGTGTCAGCGACTTGATCGACGCAGTGGCGGCGGACCCGCGCTACGTCAGCTGCGTCGCAGAGAAGCTGTTTACCTACGGCTTGGGCCGCGGGCCCAAGCAGGCAGACCGCACGCGAATCATCAGCATCGTCGAAGCGGCAGGGGGTGAGGACGCCAGCCTCGAGAGTCTGATCCTGGGGATCGTTACCAGCGACGCGTTCCGTATGCGTCGCGGGGAGGAGCTGCAATGAAACTTTCCAGACGCCACTTCCTGGGCGGCGCAGCCGCCACCGTCACGTTGCCCTTCCTGCCCAGCCTGTTCGGTAGGAGCGCAAGCGCAGAGGAGCCAGGGCCGGTGAAGCGCTTCATGGCGTTCTATGTGCCGTGTGGCATCCACATGAAGAAATGGACGCCCAGCGCAACCGGCGCCGACTACCAGCTCACCCCGATCCTGGAACCTCTTTCCGCGGTGAAAGAGAAATTGCTGGTGCTGAGCGGCCTGGCCAACGCGCCGCTGCGCCCAGAGGGCTCCGGCGACCATGCGGCGGGTACGGCGGGCTTCCTGACCTGTCGGCATATCGTCAAGACCGCCGGTGAGAGCATCAAGAACGGGATCTCCATCGATCAGCTGATCGCGAACGCGCTGGCCGAGCAGTCACGCATCCCCTCGATGCAGCTCGGAATCGACGGGGGCGGCGGGATCGGAGACTGTGACTCGGGGTACAGCTGCGCGTATGCGCGAAACATCTCCTGGGCGTCGGAGACTCAGCCGTTGCCCAAGACGACGAACCCGAAGGTGGTGTTCGACTCGCTGTTTGACGGTTTCGACCCCAACGCCACGGCTGAGGCCATCGCTCGCCGACGCAAGCTCCGCAGCAGCGTGCTCGACTACGTCAACCAAGACGCGAACAGCCTCAAGAGCAAG
>JAUILJ010001007.1 GCA_030433055.1 Polyangia bacterium | reverse complement strand
CTGCCTCGGCCGGCGTTTCCTTGCGCTTGGGATCGGGGGGTGAGGAGCTTCCTGCCCCAGCCCGTGCTGCGCTGGCACTCTGCGGTCGCCGGCTCAGCAACAACCCCAGCCCGAGCACGAGCATCGGGACGCCCAGGATCGTGCTGTAGAACCACAAGGTGTCGCCCTTCTTCGTGTGCTCGATGGGCAAGTCTTCCTCGCTGGAGATTTCCCCGGCGAAGCTCTCCTCCCCACCCAGCCAGCGCACCACGTCGACGAACATCAGCTGATTCGTCGGTGACTTCGCCATCACGAAGTCACTCAGCGCATCGGCGTCCGAGATCACGAACGCCCGCATTTCGTCGGGCAGCGCCTCGTCTTTCAGCGGCTTGCCCTTCGCATCCCGCTTCGGCTCAGGCTTGCTCGCCGCCTTGCTCGAGGGGTTCGTGACAGCCGCGGCGAAGTTGTACACCTTGCGGATCTCGCCTGGATCGAACTCGTAGTTGTGGTTCAGATCGGCGAACGTGCCCGACAGCGAGCGGATGGCGAAATCGACCTGAGTCTTGCCCTGGGGATCTTTGACCAGGCTGCCGGCGCCCGCCACCACGACCGCCGCGCGCGCTGAGTTGCGGCTCAGCGTCGAGACCGAAGCGTGGGACGAGAACTTGTTGGTTGGCAGCAGCGCGCGATCCGAAGGATTGAAGCGCAGCCGCACGTGCTTGGCGGGAGAGTCATTGACCAAGACGCCCGGCTCGAGATCCAGGCCCACGACCGCCGCGAGAGAGTTGATGCCGCTGGGCGCCGCCGGCGGAACCGCAGGCGACGCGGGAGCCCCGCCGCTCGGTGCGGGCACGGCGCTCCCGGGTGGCTTGGCGCTTGCGGGTGGCTTGGCGCTCCCGGGTGGCTTGGCGCTCGCAGGTGGCTTGGAGCCGGGCAGAGCGCTGGCAGACGTCGGGGGCGTCGGGCTCGCTCCGGCTGCTGCGCTGGGGCCGGGCCGCGCCGGCTCTCCGCTGGCCTCCTGAGTTGGCGCTGTCGACACCGCGTCGGGATCCAGAGCGATCAGGAGCTTCCCGCCGCGCTCGGAGTAGCCCCTGAGCGTGCTCAGCTCCTCGGGAGCGAAGGGCTCGGTCGGCCCAAGCACCATGACGAGGGTCGCATCGCCCGCGACCTCACTGCCCAGGCCCTGAGCGAGCCCCAGGTTCTTGACCAGATAGTTCTGCGCCTCGAGCTGTCGCTTGAGGATTGAAGCTGAGCGGTCTGCTGCAGCCTCACCGGACATCGGCTTGTCGTTGATCTCGCCGTGCCCCACCGTGAGGTACGCCACGCGGTGCTTGCGAACGACCTTGAGCAGCTTTTCCTGAAAGTCTTGGTCCAGCTTCTTGAGCTTCTTCTTGGCACCGCTCATCTCCGTGCCGATGCGCAGGCTCTCATTCACGCTGTCTTTCACCAACACGATGACGCCGTCTTGGGTGACGCGCAGCTCCCGGGCCAGACCAGGCGCCATCAAGCGATCCTGGATTTCCACGTGGAGATTTGGGTTCACTTTCCCCAGCTCGTCCAGGTAGCCCTTGACCTCGCTGCGCGCCTCGTTGACGTCGGGAAAGAATGCCACCACGCGCACGGGCTCCCCGAGGCTCTGGACGATCTTCTTCGTGGAGTCGCTGGGGCGGGACGTGCGGAAGTAGGAGAAGTCGAGCTTCCACTCGAGAGAACCCGCAGCGAACACGAACAGGCTGCAGTAGACTGCGGCGGCAGCGAGCCCAAGGCCCGCTGTCGCTGCCGAAAGGACCCGACGGCGCTCGCTTCGCGGCGAACGCCGCATGGGCCAGAGCGCCGCCTCGGCGAAGATCAACGGCAGCGTACCGAGCACCAGGAGCGCTGCCCAGACGACCCGCAGGATCTCCACGGCGTGCTCCCGGTCCTTCATCGGCCCGGTGTCCAGGCCGAAAGCGCTGAGCCCCGCGTCCGTGCTGACGAAGTAGGCTCCGACGCCTGCCAGCGCGATCAGGCTGAGGACCTGGAGAATACGAGCGATGCCCTGAGTGTCGCCCCGCTCCTGAAATGCCGGGAGGAACCGGCCCAGGGTGCCGATCCCGATCAGCAGGAGCGCGGGCCCCGTGGCCAACCAGCGCCCGCTGTCGAGCCCTGCCAGCACCCGCTCTCCAAGCAGCAACAGCACCAGCCCTGATAGGTACGCAGGTAAGAGCCACTTCGCGAGGCTCTTGGTTTCTTGCTTGGCATCACTCATCGCCAGCGCCTCGCTTCCAGGACCTTGGTAGCAGCCAACAAGAAGAAGAATGTTACCGCAAGGTAATAAACGACAGTGTCGAGCTTGAGCACGCCATCCATGAAAGGTTTGAAATTCTCGTGATGCAGCGAGAGCGCTCCGAGGAACGTGTTCAGCGGCGGATCAGTGACCTTCGCCAGCATCCAGAGCGTCACCATCGGGCCGAGGATCAGTGCGCAGATCACTACCGCTACGACCTGCGAACGAGCCAAACTAGAGGCGAACAGACCGATGCTCATCGATGCGCTGCCCAGCAACAAGAGCCCCAGGTAGCCAACCAGGATGTGCCCCACGCTGACCTTGCCATTGACGAAGATCAGCGCGGGCATGTAGGCGGTGAGCAAGGTCGCCAGGCTGATCACACACAGGGCCGAAAGGAACTTCCCAACCACGATCTGCCCATCGGTGATGGGTGACGTGTTGAGCAACGTCAGT
>JAUILJ010001006.1 GCA_030433055.1 Polyangia bacterium | reverse complement strand
ATAAGTCAGTCGGGCGCGCCGCGTCGATCGCGCCGAGCCACGCGGCGCTGGTAACTCTTCAGGTGCTCGCGGTAGGCGCGTTGTTCCAGCTCGCCTGTCGCCATTTCCAGCGCTTCGAGCTGAGCGGAATGCAGGCGTCGATCTACGAGCTGAGCAGCGGCGCGAACGCGCGCTTCAACCTTGCGCTCGGGCCCTTCAACGAAGCGCGCGCGGAAGAGCTACGCTGGCAGGTGCTGAAACAGGGAAGTGACGCCCAGGTCACCATCGGCGCGGAGCACCAAGGTAAGGGGCAGCTGCTCCGCCCCTAGGAGGTTTGCTCAGCGATTCGCCTCAGGGGTCGTTCGGCAACGCCACGACCCGGGGGGACTGCCACCAGCCTTGCTGGGCAAAGCCGGGGCTCGGACCGATCAGCACCACGGTGAAGTTCTGGTCATTCTCCAGGCTCGCGCTGCCGAGGGCCGCTTGCCAGCTACTGGTGACGCCTGGTGTCGTTGCGCCGTACGCGAACACCTGGAGCTCCACGGCAGACAGCGGCGCGCCATAGCTGGAAGCGGGATAGTCGAGGTTCGGCGGTCGCGGCGCGATGCGCCCGAATACAATCCGCGAGGCAACGGTGATGGGGCTGCCGCTCGACTCCTCGGTGGGCACCGACAGCAGATCCGACTCCCCCGACGCCGCAGAGCCGTTGAAGAACTGCACCCCGGCTCGCATGTTCTGCGTGATGCGGCTGAGCTCCACCACCGAGTTCGTCAAGGTCGGCGTCACGTCAGTGTAGCCTTTGCCGCAGATCGTCTCCTGAGACGCATCGCTGAAGCTTGGGCCGCCCATGCAGCCGCTCAGCAACATCAAATAGCTACGGTCGCTCAGCAGGCTTCCGGGAGGAATCGTCGCGAGCCGTGCCCAGCGCAAGCTGGGTGGCGGTGTGCCTCCGTCCACGCTCCCCGCCCCGCCCGCGTCGGGCGCGCCCGCGTCAGCTGCGCCGCCGGTGCCAGCGCTGGCGTCAGGCGCTCCCCCATCCAGGCCAGCTGCTCCGCCCGGCGACGCCCCGGCGCTCGAGGCGCCGCCTGTGCCGCCCGCCCCCCCGCTGGGCGCCCCACCAGCGCCGCCGACGGAGGCACCGCCAGCGCCACCTGCTCCCGCGTCCGGGGGGCCGCCCTGAGCCAGCTCGAGCGCGCGGGCGCAGTCAAGGTTGGCGAGCAGCTCGAGCTGCCCCGCGAACACGTGGGTCTCGAGGCCTTGGGTCGCGGACTGCCAGGGCAGCTCACTGAGGTCCAGCGTGGAGCCGAACGGCAATCCATCGGCGGGCGACGGGACGCCAAACCAGGTGTCACCGCCGTTCTCCAGTTTCACACGGAAACACAGCTTCACGCGTTCGGCGTCGACCATGCCGTTGAGCACCCGAAAGCGGAAGGCCCCCGACGGCTCCACCGGCGCGTCCGCGGCGGCATCTTGCGCTCCGCCGGAGCCTCCGCTTCCAGCCGCGCCCCCTCCGTCGCCAGCGAGCGTGCCGCCACTACCCCAGTCGCGCTTGCTCAGCGACCCGTGATCCGTGGTGCACGCGCTCGCCAGCGCGACCCCAGCCGCGACGACGGCAAACAAACGAAGCCCGCGGTACGCCATGCTGGTTCCTTCTACAACGCGACCCGCTCGCCCGCAGTGGCCAGACCTACCTGGTGCGATCGCGTTTCCGCCCGTCCCCACCGATCGCAGCCCAGGAGCCAGTGCACACCGTTCGGATTCGCAGGGGGTGAGGCGCGTCGTCTGCCGCCCGGCAGGCGGTTGGGTTGACTTGTCTAAGTATTCTAATTTTATAATGATTTCAGCGTTTCCTCGCGCCCAAGTGGAGTCGGACGCTTGACGCGTCTGCCCTCTCCTCTATGCTCCGTCGGATGAGAACTGACATGTCAGTTCTGGAGGAAGCGGCGCCTCGCTCCTCCAAAACGAAGAAGCGCACCTACAAGAGCGCCGAGGCGCGGCGCCAGCAGATCCTGGAGTGCGCGCTCGAAGCCTTCTCCGAGCGTGGCTACCACGCGACGAGCATCGGCGACATCTGCGAGCGCGCTCGGATTGGTCGGGCGACGCTGTACCAGTACTTCACAGACAAGCGCGACGTGCTGGTCGCGTTGCTGGAGGGGATCTACAGCAAGGTCGTTACCGCGGTGGAACACCGACAGCGGCTGACGCTCGATCGTCCTCCCAAGGGAAAGCCAGCCCGAGAGCACAGCATCGAGTTCATGCGAGCGCGCTTCGTCGCCTTCCTCACCCTGGTGTTCGAGGACGAGGCCACGACCCGGCTGATCTTGAGGGCCGCCCGGGGCGCCGACGGCGTCGTGGACGAGCTGTTGGGACGACTCGACGCGGTCGTCATCGAGTCCATCGAGCAAGAGCTCCGCCTCGCAATTCAGGCTGGCATCGTACGCGAGCTCGACGTGCCCTTCGTGGCGCGCTTCTTCGTCGGGGGCCTGGAGAAGGTGGTGCTACGCGCCATCGATGAAGAGCGGCCGCTCGATATCCAGCAGATCGCGGAACAGGCAGCCCTGCTGGAAGGCATCGGTATCCTTACGGCAACGTGAAAGCAACGCACGGCCCACGACAAGAGGACCTCATGGTGTTCACGATTGGAAGCAAGCAAAACCCCAGCGCCTCCGCCCGACTCCGGGCTGCCGCGTTCCCTCCCTACGAGATACTCGATCCCGTCGACA
>JAUILJ010000087.1 GCA_030433055.1 Polyangia bacterium | reverse complement strand
GGCTGCTCCGCCTCCCAGCGCCGTGCGAGGCGTGACACCGCGCAGCGTGCGATCTCGAAGTACTCAGCGCGCTCGGCTGCCAGCTGCGCTTCTCTGATTGGGCCCTCGTGATCTCCGGCGGCGAATGACTGGGCTGCCTCGCGCAGCGCCTCGACCGTGAGCTCGATGGGTTCCAGATCGGGTACCGGCTGCTCCGTGTGGCGCCACACCCCATCAGACCAGTTCAGGCGATATAGCGGTACGAACGTCTCACCATGATCGGCGACGAACTCGATCGCGCTGAGCAGGAACTCCACGTCCGCCTGATTGGCGTAGAAGGGCAGCGTGACCCGTACCCAGCCTGGCTTGATACCCAGCACGCCCTGCTTGATTAGCGTGCGGAAACGCTCGGAGTGGCTGCGGTCGATGTCCAGCAGGCGGTGCCCATAGGGGCCGGCGCAGGCACAGCCTGCGCGGTTCTGGATGCCGAACAGGTGATCCAGGAGCGCGGAGACCAGGTCGTGGTGCAGGCCCGAGATGTTGAAGCTGATGATCGCGAGGCGATCCGTCTCCAGAGGACCCAGCACCTGAATCTTGGGATGCGCCGAGAGTCGACGGAGCGCGCTGCGCGCCAGCTGAATCTCGTGGTCCTTGATGCGCTCGGCGCCGATCATCTCCTTGACCAAGAACGCGGTGCCCGCGCGCACGTCGCCCATGATCGCAGGCGTACCCGATTCCTCACGCTCGGCCAGGTGGCTCACGTAGTCGATGGCGTCCTTCCCTGGGCCAGCAACGTAGTCCACTGTGCCTCCGCCCGGCTTGTCGGGGATGCGTGTGAGAAACAGCGCTCGGCTCAGCGCGAGGATGCCTGAAGCCTGGGGCCCACCGATGAACTTGTGCGTCGAGAGGAAGAGCGCGTCGATGTGCGCTCCGTCGTCTCCCTGCGGATGCATGTCAATGGGCACGTAGGGCCCGGCTGCCGCGTAGTCGAAGCAGGCGTAAGCGCCATGACGGTGCAGCAGCCGCGCGACCGCTGGAACGTTGGAGAGCACTCCGGTGACGTTGCTCGCCGCCGAGAAGGAGCCCAGCTTGAAGGGGCGACTCGCATAGCGCAGCAACTGCCGCTCGAGATCCGCGAGATCGATCAGCCCGCTGTCGTCCATGGCGATCTCCACGACCTCGGCGATGGACTCCACCCACGGCAGCTCGTTGCTGTGGTGTTCGTAAGGGCCGATGAACACCACCGGGCGTTCCGCCTCATCAATCGAGGCCGACCAGCCGTAGCGGCGCTCGAGAGGCTCTGGGAGGTTCCAACCCAGGAGCCCGATCAGCTTGTTCACGGCGGCCGTCGCCCCGGCGCCCGTGAACAATACTTCATCTTCTGCGCCAGCGTTCAGCGTGCGTCGCACTACCGCGCGGGCGTTTTCTCGCAGCGTGGTCACGATGCGCCCAGTGGAACTGACGGCCGTATGGGTGTTCGCGTAGAACGGCCTGACGCGGCGCATCCAGGCTTCGACGAAGTGCAGGTAGCGGCCGGTGGCGGTCAAATCTGCATAGAAAATCAGCCGGCGACCGAACGGCGTCTCCAGGTGGGCCCGGCGACCTACTTCGTGTTGGCGGATGAACGCGGCGATTTCCCCGAAAGCTTCCACGCCGCCGGTCTACTCCAGTGCCACTCCACTCTCAAGCGCCGCGCGGCTTCATGGGCGCCGCGCACGGTGATCGCGTGGCAACCAAACATTGAACCGGGACCCGAGTCCGACGTCTGACTCCAGCGTCACCTTTCCGCCATGTGAGCGGGCCACCGTGTCGACGATCGCCAGGCCGAGACCCGTGCCGCCCTGGTCGGCCTCGGTGGTGTAGAAGCGCTCGAAGATCTTGTCACGGCGTGCCTCCGGGATCCCCGGGCCCTGATCGGTGACGCTCACGACGATACCATGTGGAAATTCTTGTGCGCCGACCAGCACCGGCTTGTCTTCGGGTGAGTAGCGCTGGGCGTTCTCGATCAGGTTCGTGAACGCCGTCTCGAGGTCCTCCTCGCGCCCGCGGACCCAGGTGTGGCGCGCCTGGAAGTGGAGCTCGACCGGCTGCACGCCTTCGCCCTCGGCGGAGTTCGCCCGCTTGCAAACACGCTCGAGCAGCGAGTGCAGATCGACCAGGGTCATCCCCTCGACCCGGGACTCGATGCGACTGAGCAGGAGCAAGCGACTGACCAGGCGATCGAGGCGCTCGGTGTCCAGCAAGATGTTGTTCAAGAAGCGCTCCCGTGCCTCCGGGTCTTCGTGAGCGCCCTCGGACAGCAGCTCTGCGGCCCCGCGAATCGAGGTGAGCGGCGACTTGAACTCGTGGGCGACGTCCGCCGCAAAGTCCGAGATGTAGGTCAACCGGGAGTCGAGCTCGTCGGTCATGGTGCGAAAGCTGTGAGACAGCTCGCGGATCTCACCGCTGCCACCCACCGGCAGCGCGATCCCGCGCTCGCCCGCCGCGATGCGCTTTGCGGCTCGAGAGAGCCGGCTGAGCGGCCTCGAGATGGACAGCGCCAAGAGCAACGTGATACCGACGCTGAGGGTGAGCGCGATGGTCAGCACCTTGAACAAACCCGTGCGGATACGATAGAGTTCCAGCAGCACGGGTCGCGTGGAGCGCGTGACGTAGACGACGCCAGCGACTCGCTTCGAGTCCTCGTTTGGCGCCATCACCGGCGTCGCCAAGAACAGGAACACCGCCTGAGGGTCATGGGCCAGGCGCGTCTGCGCTGCGTCTTTGCCGCCGAGGGCCGCGCGAACTTCACTGCGCTCTGCGATCTCTGGCCACGTCGTCTTGGCCCCGCTGGCGGTGCGCATGAAGACACGGGAGCGCTCCACGCGATAGGAGGTGCTGCGCGGGCTGAGCCACTGGGGTGGCTCGGGTTCGGGCCCCTCGGGCGGCCCGTCGCGGTGTGAGTCGACCAGCAGCGCACCTCTTGCGTCGAGGATTCGCACTCGCGTGCGCGTTCGGTGGGCGGCGGCTTCCAGGATTGCGCGGTGGCGTCGATCGCCCAACGTCACCCCTTCGGCCAGGTCCTGCTCCAGCAGCGCGCGGGTGAGGGCTGCCTGATCGTTCATGTCGCGCTCGAGCGCGGAGAGCAGCTGGCGCTCGTAGATGCGCGCGAACTCGAGGCCAGCGACGGGGACCAGCACGACCGTGACGTTGATCAGTAACAGCCGAACCCAGATCCGCCCCAGCTTGTCCGAGAGCCAGCTCAACGCGCCAGCCGCCAGCGCGCGGTTGTAGCCTTCGGTGCCGTGGGGAGACATCAGCCTTCCGAGGCCTTGTATCCCACGCCGTGCACCGTCGTGATCGGATCGAAGCCGAGGTCCTTGAACTTCTTGCGGATGCGCCGGATGTGTGTGTCGATGGTGCGTTCGGTGACCAGCGTGCTGTCCGCGTAGCCGCGCTCCATCAGCTGGGCCCGACTGAGCACCACGCCAGGCCGCTCCAGCAACGCCGCCAGCACCCCGAACTCCGTCGGGGTCAGGTCCAGCCTGTGGTCAGCGAACCGTACCTCGTGGCGCTCGAAGTCGATGGCGATCCTGGCGTGGTCCAGGCGCTGGCCCTTCGGCTCGCTCGGGAGATCGGTTTGCGGCTGTGCGGCGACGGGTTGTGACACCACGACCTGCTTGGCGAGTGCCATCGCCTCTTCGAAGCGGCGAAGCACGGCGCGCACCCTCGCGACCAACTCCCGGGGGGAGAACGGCTTGGTCAGGTAGTCATCACCGCCCAGCTCGAGCCCCACGATCCGATCCACTTCCTCCCCTCGCGCCGACAGGAACAGCACGGGTACGCGGGAACGACGCTTGAGCTGCCGACAGACCTCGAGGCCGTCGATCTCCGGCAGCATCACGTCCAGCACCACCAGCTCTGGAGGATCGAGTTCAGCGACCTCGAGCGCTCGCTGACCATCCTCGGCCACGCTGACCCTGAAACCTTCCCGGCTCAGCGCGTACTGCACCACCTCGCGGATACGCGCCTCGTCGTCGACGACTAGGATGTGCTTCGAACTCAAAGTACGGTTTCCGTGGGGTTCAAGCCGCTGGCGCCTCGCTGGCGTCGAGGTCCGCGTCGTCTACCGTTGGCGGCGTGGGGGTATATTCTTCGCTGGCCTCGCTGAGACCCTCGATGCGGGCCCACAGCTCGCTGACGATATCACCGACTCCCTCCGCCGACGAACCGCTTAGCCGCACCAGTACCAGCTGGGTTCGCAGCGCCGAGACCAGCCCGGCGAGCTCTTCCAGGGCCCGGGCGTCGCGTTCGGCGAGCTGGTGCAGGCGACGTACGTTCTCGAGGTGAAGGCGCGCAGACGCCCTCACCCGCGAAGGCGCAGCGTGGCGCTCCAGCTGCTCGAGCTTGCGTTCGGCAGCCTTCAGATCGAAGGCGTCGCGCCGTAGCAGCTCGACCAACTCTTGGTGACGCGCAGCCACCCGGTTCACCTCGTCCAAGATGCTCTGGGCCGACTGCGCGTTGAGCAAGCGCTCGAGCGGCGAACCGGTGACAGACGCCACGCCTTCTTCCAGCGCAACCCGAATGCGTGTCACTACTTCGTAGGCCTGTAGGTCGTAGTGCGGCGGCTCCTTCTTCGCTGTCCAGGCGATGGGGGCCCACAGTGGCCAGAGCGGAATTGCCGTCAGCGCGTTGACCAACGCCGCGCGATCCCTGCGCTCGGCTCGCCGATACAGCGCCACCGCGCACGCGGTCCCTGCCGCGAAGTAAAGCAAGGCCAGGTCCAGGAGCCTCATGGCATGTCTCCCGGTTCACGGGGCGAGCCGGGGTCGACGGCTGGGAGTCGGAGGTCGGGGTCCTGGGCCGCGGCTGCAGGAGGGGCGGGGGAGAGGTCATTCACTTCCTGACGGATCTGCCCGGCTGACTCCTGTGCGGGGAACGCACCGGTTGGCGGCGTCGCTTGCTCCGCCGGACGGATCACAGGCATGCTGCGTTCGGCCTGCTGTTCCCAGTCTCCTCGCGCCGCTTCGGTCATCGCACGGCTGCGACCGTAGATCCCCACGGCAGACTTGCTGCTGGTGAACACCGAGTCGGCGAAGGTGCCCTCCCGCGCGCGCACGAAGGGCACGCTGTCTTGGGACGGTCGTCCAAAGAACGGCCGCAACATCCAAGCTGTCTGTCCCAGTACACCGAAGAAGACGATGCCGCAGGTCGCGGCGGTCGCCAGCGCGCGCCAGGAGCCCTCGAGCCCACGCCAGATGATGCCGAGCGCTGCCAGACCGGAAGTGAGATACATCAACACCGCGGTCATGACCGAGGCGTGGTAGCCGAGGCCTCGGTCAACGGCGAGCCACAACACCGGAGCACAGGCCAGCAGCACCAGGGCTGCGCGCGCGGCAGCAGCGAGCGTGAGCGCGGCCACCCCGGAGAAGCTCTTTCGGCCTCCGAAACCCACCACCAGCGCGTGAAACGCGGGGACGCAGACGACCAGCGTCGCGAACAACGCCACCGGCAATTTTAGCGCGGAGAACGCGATCTGCGCGCCGCCCCGGAAGCTGCCGAGCACGCCGCCGAACACCGCAGCCCCAACTGCCAGGCAGCCCACGGATGTCAGCGCGAGGTCCCGCAGCCCTTCGGGGCGATCGCAGCGGTCGGCTATTTCCGCGGGGTCACGCAGCAGCGCCGAGAGGATTGCGGCGCTCATCACGCACCTCCCAAGATCGGCAGGAGCGCTCCCCATACCCGGGTCGCGAGGGCGATCGCAAACAAGCCAAAGCCGCCCGCGACTGCCAGCGCCCCGAGCGCGGACTCCGCCTTACCTGCAAAACCCTGACGCAGCACGTCCGCCAGCATGCGCACCAGCGCGACTCCACCACCGAGCCAGAGCCCCACCGTCACGGCGCCGGCCGCGGCGCCGGAGGTCTCGCTGCTGACGACGAACAACGCGGCAGCGGGAGCGAGCCCCGCGAGCAACAGGCCCGCGCTCGCGACGCTGCGCGCCACGCTGCCCGCGATGGCGCGACCATCGATCGGCGCGCGCGCCATGGAGAGAAAGACAAACACCGACGGTGCGCCGACGAGGGCCACCAGGATCAGCCCCAGTGGCACGCCTATCGCGTGCTGAAACAGGCTCTGGGCTCCGACGCGCGCGCCCAGTGCGACGCCGTAGAGGCTCGAGAGTCCCAGCCCAATCCCCACCCTGCGCGCGATCTCGCGTCCGCCGATCTCGGGATCGAGCGCGATCAGTCGTGCTGCCCAGCCGACAGGCGCTGCTCGCGTGGGCTGGGGCGCTCGGGGGACGCTCGGAAACGTTCCGGGCTCTGTTCCGTGTATTGAGTCTACGCTGCTGCGCTCTGGCGCACAGTCGACCGTGCCAACCACCATTGTCTTCCTCCACTCTGGTTTCGCCGCTCGAAGCTGAGCGCGGGTGGCGGTTGCTTCCGCCAACACTGCTCGTTCTAGAGGAGCGATGCGGCGGTCCGAGGGAACCGGCGCGGCGATGTGGCGGAACAAATGTGGCGACGGTCCGAGGGCCACGCCAAATGTGGCGAAGATGTGGCGGCGAGCCCCGAGTCCAGGCAAAACCGCTGCCATGAGCTCCATCAGCTTCTCTCGCCGCGTTCCGGGCGACCCAGCGCCAACGCCCTGGGCCGAGCTGGTGGCCGAGGCTCAGGCTCGGGGTGCGATCGTCGTCGATCTCACTCTGTCGAACCCGACTCGAGCTGGCGTGAGTTACCCCGACAGCCTGCTCTCCTGCCTCGCAGATCCGCGAGGCAACATCTACGCCCCGCGCCCGCTTGGAGAGCACGCCGCGCGTCGCGCCGTCTCCGAGCTGTACAACGCCCGCGGCTTTGCGCTGCGCCCCGAGGACGTAGTCCTGACGGCCAGCACCAGCGAGGCCTACTCCTACCTGTTCAAGCTGTTCTGCGATCCTGGTGATCGGGTCCTGGCGCCCACGCCGAGTTACCCCTTGTTCGAACACCTGGCGCGCCTGGAGTCGATCCAGCTTCAGCCATATGGCCTCGCGTACGACGGCGACTGGCACCTGGACGTTGCTTCATTGCCGAAGGCCGCAGCGACTGGTTCCGGGAGGATTAAGATGGCGCTCGCCGTGAGCCCCAACAACCCGACGGGCAGCTGCCTGAACGCCGGGGAGCTGGCTCGGCTGGGTGAGTGCTCCGCGGTCGTGATCAGTGACGAAGTCTTCGCGAGCTATCCCCTGGGTGATGCTCTCTTGCCCAGTGCGCTCGACTGCGACGACACATTCCCCCGGGTGGTGCTGGGCGGTCTGTCCAAGGAGCTGGGCTTGCCTCAGCTGAAGCTCGGTTGGATGCTCCTGGGCGGCCCACCTGCGTTTCGCGAAGCGACGCGCCGGCGGCTCGAGTTGATCTGCGACACGTTCCTCTCGGTGAACACACCGGTGCAGCTCGGGCTCACCGAGTTGATCCGTGAGGCAGCGCCCGTGCGTGATAGCATTCAGCGTAGAGTTCGTCGCAACTACGCCGCGCTCCAGTCAGCGCTAGCGGGCGGCGCCGCGACTCTGCTCCGGGCGTCGGGCGGTTGGTACGCCTGCGTGCGCCTCCCGGGGACGGCCGATGACGAGCACTGGGCCGCGCGCCTGCTGCGCCGCGGCGTGCTGGTACAGCCAGGCTACTTCTACGATCTGCCGTTCGAGGCCAGCATCGTGCTCAGTCTCCTCACGGAGCCCCAGGATCTGGATCAGGGGGTGAGGGAGCTCCTGCAGGTGTTGCGCGATGCCTGAGTCGGCCGCAGGCGCTGCCACCTGCGTTGCCAGCAACCGCGTGGAACAGAGAGCCTCAGCCTGCGCTGGGCGTTAACCCGTAGCGCTTGAGCTTGCGATACAGCGTAGCCCGGGGGATCTTCAGTGCTCTGGACACCGCGCTCACATTCCAGCGGTGTTGCGCGAGCGCCTCGGAGATGCGATCGACTTCACTGGCCTCGAACTCCCGTCGACTCTTGGCCTTGCGCTCGCTCTTCTTTCCGCCCGGTAGGTGCAGATCCGAGGCGCGCAGCTGGTCGCCGCTGCCCAAGAGCACCGCATTGGTCAGCACGTTCTCCAGCTCGCGCACGTTGCCGGGCCAGCTGTAGCCGAGCAGCGCCTTCGCGGCGTCTTTGCTCAGCGCGGGGGCCGGGCGATCGATGTCCCCGCAGATGCGCTCCAGGAGCCGCTCTGCTACGAGCAGTACGTCGCCGTCGCGCTCGCGCAGCGCCGGTAGCTGGATTTCGACCACGCTGATGCGATAGAATAAATCCTCGCGGAACCGTCCTGCGGCGACCTCGTCGCGGAGATGGCGGTTCGTGGCGCACACCAGGCGGAAGTCGACCTTCACGCTGTGCTGCGCACCCACGGGGCGGACTTCATGCTCCTCGAGGGCGCGCAACAGCTTGGCCTGCATATCGAGGGGTGTCTCCCCGATCTCATCCAGGAACACGGTGCCGCCCTTGGCCGTGGCGAGCAAGCCCTCACGGTCCCGATCTGCGCCGGTGAAGGCCCCGCGCACATGGCCAAACAGCTCGCTCTCGAGGAGCGCTGCAGGGACGGCCGAGCAGTTGATGGCGACGAACGGCGCTTGCTTGCGCGGGCTGTTGAAGTGAACTGCCCGAGCGACCAGCTCCTTGCCCGTGCCGCTCTCGCCCTCGATGATCACGCTGGCGTTGGTCTCAATCACCCGATCGAGCTTGGCGAACAGGCGCTCCATGGCGGGGCTCCTGCCCACGATTTGCCCGTAATCGTAGCGCGATTCGAGGGCCGCCTGGCGGCTCTTCACCTCGTCGGTGAGGCGGTCGATTTCCCGCGCCTGCCCCTCTGCGAGCTCTGCAACTCGCGCGCGCTCGGCTTCGAGCTCCTGGGTGCGCTTGAGCAACGCTTCCGCTTTCAGCCGCAGTTCGTCGTGAAGCTGCGCGTTGCGCAAGGCGATCGCGACCTGATCGGCGAACGCCAAGAGCAGGCCCATGTCCGCCTCGTCGAAATTTGCCGGACGGAAACGGTTGTCGAGATACAGCGCGCCCAGGGTGCGCTCCGGCGAGCGAATGGGCACGCACACCACGCTCTTCAGCTGCATCGCGTGCACCGATTGGTTGGAGACGAACCGCGGGTCGCTCGAGGCATCTACCGTGAGCACGGGCTCGCCGCTCCTCACCGCCTGCTCTGCGATGCTGCGGCTGAACTTCAGGTGGCTGCGCCCGATGCGCTCGCGATCGACGTTGCGCGCCACGACGACGCTGAACTTGTTGTTCGCCTTGGGGCTGTCCGGGGTGGCGCTCGTGGCACCATCCGCGAGCAGCACGAAGCCGCGCTCGGCGCCCGTGAGCTCGATCGCCGAGTCGATGGCCACCGCGAGCACCTCTTGGGTGGTCACTGATGAGTTCAGCTTGCGGTTCACCGCGAGCAAGCGCTCGAGCTTGCTGGTGCGGCCTTCGACGCTGGCGCCGCGCGTTTGCGGAGAAATTCGGCTGCGAGAGCCGTGTGCCCAGAAGGTCGAGCGCAGGCCTCTTGGCAGCGACGCAGCCACTCGCTCCCAGCTCTCCCGCGCCGACTCCCGGGCGCGCTGAGCCAGCGTGCTGGCGCCGGCTGCTTCCCAGGCTTGCGCTAGCAGGCTCTCGGCTTCTGCGAGCATCGCGAGCTGCCCAGCGTCCCGGATCGTGGGCAGCACCTCCTCGATGCGAGTCGTTGCGGCACGCGCGTCGTTGTGCGCCAAGCTGAGCTTGGCTTCACTGAGGTGCAACTTGGCCAGTACGTCGGGCGCGTCCAGCGGCTGCAGCAGATCTCTCGCCTTCGCGATGTGCGCCTCCGCCGGGTGGACCTCGGAGGTCGTCAAGGGCGCCTCACCCAATCCCCCGCCCCATGCCGCTAGTTCTGTTTCCGCGAGGTGTAGCTCGACCTCGGCTTGTTCGCGTCGCGTCGCCGCTTGACTGAAGCCTGCCAGGGCCTCGCCAAAGGCCTGACGAGCTGCATCGAACTCCGAGCGTGCGAGGGCGAGTTCCCCGCGCAGGGTCGCGGCGGCGATGACCCAGAACTCCAGGCGCTGCTGCTTGGCGCGCTCCTCCAGCTGTTTGACGTGGAGGCTGGCGCGGTCGACCGCGCCCACGTCGGTGTAGAGCTTGGCCAGATTGAAGGTGAGGGCGACCGTCACGCTCACCTGGCCCAGGGCGATCCCTAGGCGCAGCCCGCGCTGGTACGAATCGAGCGCGGCGCCGAGCTCCCCCGCCTGGTGACACGCCACGCCGTAGTTCAGCGCTGCGTTGGCGATGTTCTCACCCAGGCCGTGTTGCTCTGCGACCTCCAGTACCTGGCGGTACTCTGCGGCGGCTTGAGCAGTGCGTCCCGCGCGATATGCGTTCAGCGCGCGGTAGGAGACCGCTCGTAGCTGGTCCTTTGGGCGCGCGCTACGGGCGAACGCCGTGGCCGCGCGCTTGAGCATCGCGTCTGCCGCAGCTGTTTCCCCAAGGTAACTCAGCGCGACCCCTAGCGTGGACTCCAAGCTGGCTACCAGCAGGGGATCGGCGTCGGCGTTCAGCGACTCCAGGGCTTCGCGTGCCAGTCGCTCGGCTTCGCGATGTTGACCGCCGCGCACCCGCGCTCTGGTGCGCACCTCAAGGGCTTCGGCCCGCAGCTCAGGGCAGTCGTCTAGCAGGTTGAGGTAACGCTCGCAGCGCTTCACGTCGCCCAGCTGCAGGAAAGCGGCCGCGGCGCGGAGCCTGAGGGTAGGGCCTTCGCTGCGATGAATGCGCAGCAGGCGGGCGGTCATCGCCAGAGCTTCACGGGGCCGCCCCGCGCTGCGCAGGAGTTGCTCGACGCGTAGCAGGCTGCCGAGCGTGACGGGGCGCAAGCTCCCGGGGCGCGCGCTGACGATGGCTTGCGCCGCAGGTAGCCACTCGCTGGGGTTCTTGACCACATCCCGCTCGTATTCGGAGATGATCTCAGCGGCGCGCTGCAAATCCCCGGCCCGCGCTAGGTGCTGGGCGGCTGCCGCGGCGGCGCCTGGCCCGGCGGTCTTTGCGCGCGCCAAGCTGTGCTCCGCGAGTTCGCGATGCAGGGCCTGCTGCGTTTCCTCGGGGCAAAATTTAAGGGCCAGGGCCGCGAAGCCGTGCAGCGGCTCGTAGGAGCTGCCGCGTCGAGTGAGCAAGCCGGCGCGCACGAGCTCGGAGAGCGTGAGCGGATTGAGATTGCCTGCATCCTCGGGTGCCAGCGAGGCGAGCGTCAGGGTGCGCGTCTGCTCGGCGGTCAGTCCGCGGAAGCGCGCTTCGGCCTGACTGCCCAGCAGGTTCAGGTCGCCGCGAGCCAGGTCGTCTTCGATCAACGAACCCGTCGCGAGCAAGCTCACGAGGGTCTCGAGCTGCGCGGGCAAGCCGGCCGTGAGCTGAATCGCACGCTCGACCCTCGAACGTGGCAAGTGGTCCTTGAGCCAGCTGTAGACCGCGCGGGAGGGGATGGCTCCGAGGGTGAGCTCCTCGTAGTTGGGCTCGTGGTCCGCTCGGTTGATCGGCGAGTTCTCGACGCTCACGACGCCAAGCGCAGCGGTCGGCTCCAGGCTGCGGCACAGCGCCAGCCACGCCTGACGATCCGAGGGTGAGAGGCGGCTCGCGTCGTCCATCAAGAGGAGCAACGGCGCGTCCGAGTTGGACAGCGACTCGACCCGAGCCAGGACCTCCGCCAGGTTGTGCGGAGGGGGCCGGCGGCTGGCGATGCCGAGTAGCTCGAACACCGCGCCAGGCTTGCTGCCGGTGGTGTCGAGCACCTGCACCTGCTGCCCCGCGATCCACTTGAACTCTCGAAGCAATCGCGAGCGACCACTCCCCGCGGGTCCCGACAGCACGAGGTTGCGTGTCTTCGCGCCCCCGCTCACCAGCTGCTCGAGCCAATGCTCGAGGAACCCGAGCTCCCGCTCTCGCCCGAGCAGCGCCTTGGGCACGAGCAGTGGGTGAGGAGCGAGTGACGGTTGCCCGAGCGCCTCCAGGATCTCGGCCGCGTCGCTTGGGCGCGTCCGCGGGTCGGGTCGGGTGAGGCGCTCTGCGAGCTTGCGTAGCTCCTCCGGGAGGGCCTCACCCCTAAGCTCTGCCAGGTCGCGTAGCGTGATCCCTACGGCAAAGAAATCGGACCGGTGGTCTGCTCTACCTCGGGCGAATTCAGGGGCGAGGTAACCAGGCGTGCCTGAGACCTCGCCCAGCGGCTCCCCGAGCGGAGACGTACAGCTCAGGTCGATCAGCACCCCCCGGCCGCGCTCGTTGACCAGGATGTTGCCCGGCTTGAAGTCGCCGTGGCGAATCCCCGCGGAATGAAGTTGGTGCAACGCGGAGACGGCGTCTGCAACCACCTGCACGCTTGCCTCGAGGGGAACGCTGCGAGCGTAGTCGGTCAGGCTCGTGCCCGGCACGTAGCGGGTAACCAGGCAGGGCAGCTGCTCACGTCGAGGGCTGAACGCCAGATCGAGAACCTCGATGAGATTGGGGTGCGCCAGGCCCCGTAAGGCCTCAAACTCCCTGCGCAAGACGTCGACGTGGTCAGCTTGGCGGACCTGCTTGAGCACCACCTGTGCTCCGGACAGGCGGTCGATCGCCAGCCACGCATCGGCGATGTCCCCTGTGCTCAGGGAACGCTGGGTCTCATAACGCGGGTCCATGCTGGTATCCCATGATACACCATGATACTGGTTGAGACAGTTTGAAGCAGAGCTGGTTGCCATGAGAAGCAGTCCGCCATCACCCAATGTCAAAGCCGAGGGCGCTGAATCCGCGCCGTTTGAGCGCTTTGCTCGGCGGCGTGGGGGCTCGGTACGTCGCGCTCGGGGTGGGATCGGTTCTTGCGAAGGTGCGACAGCCATGCCGAAGTCCATCTCATGCCGTCCGGCGAAACGCTGGGCCGGCTGGTGGCTAGCGGCTTCGCTCTCACTGTTCGGTTGCAGCATCAGCCCACAACCAGAACCTCCGGCCGAGGCGACTCCTGGCTTCCAGCAGGGGCTGATCACGATCGCCGAGACCGCCAGTGGTCTGCGCGTGGCCGGCGCCCCGGGTGCGATCACGGGCGACGCCGCCCAGCTCCGCATTTACAACCTGGAAACAGCTGACACCCGAGTCGACGCTCCAGTTGCGGACGACGGAAGCTTCGCGGTGGATCTCCCGGGCGTCGTCGGGGACGACATGCGGCTGCAGGTGCGTAGCGACGGAGCGATCTCCGAGCCGCTGGATATCACCGGCGTAGGCATCGCGCAGCGGGTCGTCACGCCTCTGGGCGACTGCCTGACGATCAAGCCCCGCGCTGAGGTCGAGTTCGGCTCTGTCAGCATCAGCGACTTCGACGTCGCCGAGGTGGAGATGTCGAATGAGTGCAGTCAGGACGTCTCGCTGTACGGGCTGGGTGTGCTCATGGGGGCGGACGGCTTCAGCTTCATCGTCTCCTCCGACCTTCAGATCCCCCAGGGGGCCTCTCGCTCCTTCGGGATTGCCTTCGCTCCAGGGCGCCAGGGCGAGCACGAAGACGTCGTGATCCTCAGCTTCGAGAACGACACCGAGCGCCGTCCGATCACCATGCGAGGCAACGGCGTTCCGTAGTGAGCGCGACGGGCTCACCAGGGAGCGGTAGCGCTCCCTGGCGAGGCAGCGGCGGGTTGCGAGTTGCCAGCGCGCGGCTTGTTGGCGTACGGAAGATCACGATGAAGACGCGCGGGTGGTTGCTGTTGGGTTTGGTTACCGCCTGTGGCGGCGGGCGCAGCGAGCCGGGGCTCGACGGCATCGACTGCGGTCCTGGCACGCAGCTCGAGGATGGTTTCTGTGTTCCCAGCGCCGGGGGTGCGGGGGGCTCGACCAACGGTGGCAGCGGCAACTTTGGGGGCAGCGGCAACAACGGGGGCAGCGCGAACGGAGGGAGCACCACCGGCGGTAGTCTCAACGGCGGGACCGCCGGCATGGGAGCCGCGGGCAATGGGGGCAGCTCCGCCAGCGGCGGCAACGCCGGTCAGGGTGGGAACGCCGGTTCCGCAGGGAATGCTGGGAGCAGCGGCAACGGAGGCAACGCGGGTAGCTCTGGCAACGGCGGGAACGGCGGGAGCGCCGCCAACGGCGGGAACGGTGGGAGCGCAGCCAACGGCGGAGTCGGCGGGACGGCGGGCAACGGCGGAGTCGGCGGCAGCTCCGGCAATGGTGGCTCCGGTGGCAACTGCGACAGCGCCACCACCGACTGTGACGGCGATGGTTGGCTGGTCTCCGACGGCGACTGCTGTGACAAAGCAGGCGGCTGCAGTACGACGCCGGAGCTCGTGAACCCCGGTGCGATCGAGTACATCGGCAACGCGGTCGACGACGACTGCGACGGCCTGTTCGACGAGGTGCTGCCGCCGTGCGACGCGGAGGTGATGAGCACGGGCACCGGCGACCCGCTCGACTACGCGCGGGCGATGGACCTGTGCGAGTTCACGCAAGAGAGCGTGCCGCTCGCCGACCGCAAGTGGGGCGTCATCTCGGGCGAGTTCACGCTGGCCAACGGCACCGGCAGCCCCAACCCGCAGGCGCGCGCCGTGCGCCCGGACTTCGGCGATCGCCTCTTCCCGATCCGCGGTCAGCGCTTTGCGATTCTGTCCACCGGCTCCGCCGCGGACCCTGCCGACAGCGATCCGGCGCACACGCCGTTCCAGCCCGGTCGCGAGAACCAGCGCCAGAGCGCCTTCCCACAAGACTGGCTACAGGCCAACGGCGGAGTCTTGCCCAACGCGCCCGGCTGTCCCGAGCCCAGCGGCACGCAGGCGAACGATCCGATCCTGCTCAAGCTGCG
>JAUILJ010000086.1 GCA_030433055.1 Polyangia bacterium | reverse complement strand
AGCACCGACACGGCCCCCGGTGGACACTTCACTTGGTTGTCACTCGCAGGGCTCCTGCTCGGCTGGGTACTGCGCCGCCGCACCAGCAATCCTGGTAGGATTGAACACTCATGCGACGGGTGATGCTTGCGGGGCTGCTGATTGGGATCGCCGCATCCTTCAGCGCCTGCTCCGGTGGTGACAGCGCGAGCAACGGCAGCGGCGGTGGCTCGAGCAACGGCGGCACCGGTGGCTCGAGCAACGGCGGCTCTGGCGGTGGCGGTGGTGTGCTCACCACTCTGGCGGCAGAGGCGCTGTGCGATGAGCTCGCGGCCATCGCCTGTGACGCGAATCAGGACTGCTGCGCCGCCGCGAGCACCTGGCCAGGCGCAGAGTCCGGGGACGCCCCCAGCGCCTGTGTGACGGCGCAGCTAGGCGCGTGCCGTGGAGGCCTGGGTAAGCTCGCTCGAGACCCTCGCACCGGCTACGACGCTGCGGCCGCCGCTTCCCTGGTGAACCAGCTGCGCGAGGCGGCGAGCGGGTGCTGGGAGCAACCCGTGGAGTACGCCTCGTTCACGGCGATCTTCAGCGGCACCGGCAGCGACGGCGCGAGCTGCACGCCCGAGAGCACCAGCAACCATGGCTTGCGGCTCGCGTCGCTGTCTTGCTCCGACGAGCTAGCCTGCGCGCTGTACCTCAACGCATCGGGAGAGACCCGGGGCCGCTGCGAGGCCCGCAATGCGTCGATCTGCTCGCACCCCCTGGACTGCAACGCGGACGCCTGGTGCGACGTGGCGGACTGGAAGCCCGGCGTCACCGGGCAGTGCAGCCCGCTCAAGGCCAACGGCTGGGACTGCTCCGGCGACTCCCAGTGCGAGAGCCAGTACTGCGACGCCGCAGGGCGCTGTGCAGCGGCGGGCGCGACCCGCATGTGCCTGACCCGACCTTACTCCGCGGAGGTCGAGGTCGACGCTCCATGGCTCTACTTCCGCCTGAACGACGCGGGTACCAGCGTGAGCGATTCCTCCGGGCAAGGGCACCACGGCACCCTGCTCGGCGACGCGATGCCGAGCGATCCCGGGGCGCTCGCGGACGACACGAACATGGCGATGGCGTTCGATGGCGTTGACGACGGCGTGGAGCTAGTCACGGACGGCCTGGATGCGTCCGCGGGGCTCGCCATCGAGCTGTGGTTCAGCTTCCCCGAGCCGACCGCAGGGACCGAAGGAGTCCCTGCGCTGCCGCTGCTCAACTTCGGCAGCGCGGATCACATCGGCGTGGCGCTGGTGCTCGACGCGAGCGGCGCCGTCTACGTCAACCTCAGAGACACGCTGGGTGAAGACCACGAACTGATCAATCCTGACAAGCAGCCCAGCCACACCAGCTGGCATCACCTGGTGGTCAACTACGATGGTTTCCTCGCGGAAACTTATCTGGACGGTTCCAGGCTGGCGAGTCTCGAAGGCGTGTTCGTGCCGGACGTCAGCGGAAGCCTGCGCGTCGGCTTCACCGAGAGCGGCAGCCACTTCGTGGGGAACCTGGACGAGATCGCGATCTACCCGCGGGCGCTCCCTCTGGGACGGCTGCTCGAGCACCGTCGCATCGCCAGGCAGGGCCCCGAGGTCACCTGGCCCGTCTTTGGCTGGTTTCAGTAGGCGGATAGTCAACGCTTCGCACTTCGACTACATCGGGGGCATGAGCAAGCTGCGATTCGGTGCCGCGCGATCGGGCGCCTCTCTGATGCTCGCCCTCGGTGCTCTGAGCAGTGTTGGCTGCAGCGAGCTGACGCTGCGGGGCTTCTTCGTGAACAGCGCCTACCCCAAGACCGTGGAGCCGATTCCGCCGCGGGATCTGCTGCTCAGCGTCGACGCCAGCGTCGCGCCGTACCTGACCATCAGCTACCAGAAGCCCCACGCCGCCGCCGTCTGCCTGGAGCAGCTGGCTGGCGACGACGCGGCGATCAGCGCACTGACCAGCTACGGCGCGTGCCTCGCAGCAGGCGGGTCGGAGGCGGACTGCAGCAAGGCGTTGCCCTGGATCCCCAGCTCCTCCGCGTCGGTTCCCGCTGGCAATCCCGGATCCTCCGCGGGCACCCGCTGCCCGAGCCAGCTCCCCAGCGCGCTGGATCAGATGCGCATGTATCTGTCGCTGGGAGACGTCGGGCGGGCGCTCTACGACTACCACCTGGACACCGCCGGCCAGGCAGCCCTGGGCAAACCCCTCGCGCCGGAGTTGCTGCAGGCGTTCAAGGACTCGCTCACGCACGCCAGCCAGATCTTGGCGCTCGACCCGCGAGATGCCGGCGATCCCCGGCTGCCGACCTTCGCCCAGAGCGGCGGCGCCGCCAACGGAGCGTTCATGGCCGGCTACAGCTACGGCATGTTCTGGCTGCGCGAGAAGGCGCGGCTGTACGCAACGCCCGAGCAGAAGGCCGCGATCGACGGCTATCGCTTCAGCGGCGCGGTGACCTCCAGCGTCGGCACCCTGGTCGGCATCGCCCTCGACCTCTATTTCGCAGATCAGACCCCCTCGCCGCCGCAGGAGCGCGCGCTGGACGCCTGCATCGAGAACGCGGGCAAGCCGGTGTCCGGCGACCCCAAGCGCAAGCTCCAGGACTGCGCGCTGGCCACCCTCAAGACGAACTTCAAGCAAAACGAGTGGGATCTGCTGTGCGCTCAGCACGGCACGGTGCTCAAGCTGCTGGGCGACGACTTCAGCGGCCTTCTGCGCTTCGACCCCCTGCAGAAGGACATCCTCGAGCCGTACTTCAAGAACTTCAGCGATATTCTGCTCGGAAATAGCTTCATCCGCACACCGATGGCGGTGGACATGAACCAGGGAGTGCTCGCGGGCCTGGATGAGCGCGCCTGCCGCATGCCGGGGATGGACACCCAGAAGTGCCTCGTGACGGGGACGCTGTCCTCGATCATCGAGCCGATCTTCGCCGCTCCACTCGACAAGGTGTACTCGGGCCTCAAGGGCCCCGCCGGAGAAGGCGGCACCTGGATCGACGGCAGCATCCGCTCGCTCAACCCGGCGGGGCGAGGCGCCGCGTTCGGTGGAGGCAAGCTCCTGGTCCTGAACCCGACTCGCTCCGAGGGGATCCCGAGCAAGCGCATCACCCAGATGACCGAGCAGTTCCTGCAAACGACCGACGCTCTGGGCGCCTCGCAGCGTAGCTGGGAGATCGGCTACGCCGATGGCTACCTCGCCCAGCGCCACGACCGCGCGTGCGTCCTCGGTAAGCTGACCAGCAACTTCAGCCTGTGTCCCGAAGCAGCGCCTGGCGCTCCAGCCGGCGTGCCGGCGGCGGATCCCGGAGGAGACAGCATCCGCGTCTGGGTCCCGGAAGACATCGAGCCCAAGACGCTGTTCGCCAGCGGCTACACCTTCGATCCGCTGGTCATGTCGGCGCTCTTCGCCTGGGGTCAGCACCAGGCCCTCGCCGATCGCAAGCGCGTCTTTGGCTGGCTCGGGTGGTGCGCGATCCTGGCGATGGAGGACGGCGCGGTGAAGTGCGATGTCAAAGGCGTCTCCACGCTGTACCGTCAGCGGGTGGACGCACACAAAGTCGAGGTGCGGACCGAAGTGGATAGCTACCGCAAATACAACGACAAAGTGCTGTGGCAGAAGCACCTCGACGAGCGACGAGCGCTGCTCAAGAAGAACTTCAAGGACTGCCGCTGACGCGACCTGGAGCCTTGCGCCAGTGGCCTGTCGATTGGCAGGGTGTTCTCCGACACCCTGCTAGACTCCGGCCCATGGCGTCGCTGCAAAATCAAATCGTCTTGGTCACGGGCTGCTCATCGGGCATCGGGCTCGGCTTGGTCCGCGAGCTCAAGCGCCTGGGTCACACCGCGATCGCCAGCGCGCGCCGGGAGCAGAGCCTCGAGGAGCTGCGGGCAGAGGGCTTCGACGCCGTTCAGCTAGACGTCGTGGATCGCCCCAGCGTGGACCGCGCGGTGGGTGAGGTCATCGAGCGCTACGGCCAGATCGACGTGCTGATCAACAACGCCGGGTTCAACGTCTATGGGCCCTTGCTCGAGGCGCCGATCGACGACCTGGATCGACTGTTTCGCACCAACGTGATCGGCCTCATCAGCGTGACTCAGGCAGTGTTCCCCCACATGGCCAGGCGCAAGTCCGGGCGCATCGTGAACATCGGCAGCGTCGTCGGTGTGTTACCCACGCCTTTTGCCGCGGGGTACTGTGCAACCAAGAGCGCCGTGCACACCCTGAGCGACGTGATGCGCCAGGAGGTCGCACCGTTCGGGATCGAAGTCGTCGTGGTGCAGCCTGGCGGGGTGCGCTCGAGCATCGCGGAGAACGGCGCAGGCGGCGTGAAGCGCTACAACACGCCGGACTCGATGTACCACCGCATCTACGATCGCATCGAGCAGCGCGCCTTCGCGTCCCAGGCAGCGCCCATGGAGACCGAGGAGTTCGCACGGCGCACGCTGGCTGAGGCGCTCGCGAAGTCTGCGCCCCGGGTGGTGCGCCACGGACGCGGCTCGACGGCACTCCCAGCGCTCTCGAAGCTGCCGGGCCCGGTGCTCGACCGCATCATGCTGCTCCAGTCGGGGCTGAGGAAGCTGAGAGACTGAGCACCGCGCGAGCGAGACGCAGGGGCAACGACTGAGGGGCAACGACTGAGATGGCTCACTACACCAACCCGCGTATTTCGCGCTTCACGGCGGCGTCGCCGAGCTGGGCGCTCGCGCTGTTCAGCTTCTTCGTGGTCGGGCTGTTCGTCCAGCACGCGAGGGCGGATCTGGCGCTCGACGACCGGCGCAGCATCGAGCGCCGAGTCACGATCGAGAATCTGGGAGACTTCACCGGTTGGAAGATCGTCGCCTACCCCTACAACTACAGCGGAGGCGTGCCCAAGCTGGGCCTGGCGACGTTCGACGTCGTGGGTCTGACACCTCCCCGCTACGTCGATGCCCACGTCTGGGCGATTCCTCCGGGAAAAGACGTGGAGATCCCGGAGAAGCTCGAGACCGAGGAGGGGATCAAGCGCCTGAAGGCTGCCAGCGCCATCGACTCCGGCGTGGGGCTGGGTCACGGGGAGTCGGCGCCACAGGACTCGGACATCCGATCGGTGCGCGAAGTGCTGCGCATCAAGCAGCTGACGCCGGAGTCCTTCGAGCTCGAACGCGTCGCGCTGGAGTATCACCTCGAAGGAGACATCGAGGAGCGGGTCGACTGTCCACCCCGCGGGCCCTGTCGCGGACCCGCGCGAGAACCTGGGGTTCGCCTCGGACTCACGCGCTGGCCGAACCCAGCTCCCAGCAGCCCGAGCGCCGCGACCAAGCTGCCCACGCCGAGCGCTGCTCCCAGCGACCCCGAGAGCCCCGCCGCGTTGGCGAGCGCCACTCCGACGCCAGCCCCGCCCGCGGTGAACAAGCCAATGAACCCACTCATCTGGGTAGCGCTCGCAGCGCTCATCCTCGGGCTCGGGCTGTTCGTGTTGCGCAAGAAGGATTCAGACTCAGATTCCGCCCCTTGATGACCTCGCCTCCCATCTTGCTCGAGCCAGCGCGCGATGACAGCGCCTACGCCGTGGCGCGCCGCCTGTTCAGTGACTACGCCGAGTGGCTCGGTGTCGACCTCAGCTTCCAGGGCTTCCAGTCCGAGCTCGCAAATCTCCCTGGAAAATACGCGCCGCCACCCGTCGGCGCTCCTGCGGCGAGCGGCGGTGAGCTGCTCCTTGCCTGGCGCGAGGTGGGTCCAGATGCCGCACGGCAAGCCATGGGCTGCGTGGCGCTGCGTCCCTTCGCCGAGGGCGAGTGTGAGATGAAGCGGCTCTGGGTGGTCCCTGACGCCCGAGGCTCCGGCCTCGGCGTGCGGCTGGGTGAGGCGATCATCGACGCTGGGCGCGCGCTCGGCTACCGGCGCATGTTGCTCGACACGCTGCGCACGATGCACGCCGCGAACGGGCTCTACCAGCGCCTTGGTTTCCGCGAGGTACCTGCGTACTACCACAACCCGCACCCGGGCGTCGTCTACTACGCCCTGGACCTGTGAGAGGTGCGCCAGCACCTCCGGGTTAGTTCCGTACGGATTCAGTCAATCAGCCGCTTCAGGTCAGCCAGATCACGGTCCTCGACGGCGCCCTGGATCACGCAGCGCACTTCACCCTTGGGGTCGAGGAGCATGTGGAAGGGCAAATTGGGATCCGGATCGAGCCTGGCGGCGCGGAGCCAGGTCTCCCGCGGCTTGCCTTCCTTCAGCCAGAAGCTGCCTCGGAGCCCGTCGCTGCCCTGACCACTCAGGAACGCATTCAGCTGGCGCTCGTCGTCATCCAGGGTGATGAAGAAGACGGCGAACTTCTTGCCCTGAGCGGTCAGCGTCTTTTCCCAGCCCAGGAGCCGCGGGATCTCTTCCTTGCAGGGCTCGCACCAGGCGGCCCAGAAGTTCAGCCACACCCATTTCCCTGTGAAAACTACGTCGCCGCTACCTTCGCCCACGTGCTTGAGCCTGGCCTCCGGTAGCGCATAGCCTGGCTGGAGCTTGCCGCCGCACAGCGCCTTGTGGGGTTTGGGGGTGAGGCTCGCCGTATTCGCGGCGCTCGGCGCTTGCCTGGGCGCTGCGGTCGCTTCGGCGGAGGTCTTTGCAAGCACCGCCTGATTGCGATCCCGGGTCACGCTCGTCTGGGGCTTGTCCTCCTCGCACCCAGTGAGGAGCAGCGCGCCTAACCCCCAGCCCAGGATCACGACTGCGCGCCCCAAACCCTTGGGGCCGACCTGGGAGCGCCCTTGACTGGAGTCTCGGCTCATAGGCGGCAGTCTACCCAGGAAACGAAGGCCGAGCGATTGATGGCTTCTTCATCACACTTCTTGTCTGAGCGTGAGTTGTTCCAGGAGCAATAGGACTTGGAGAGCTGGGCGAACTCGTTGCCCAGCCAGAGCAGGCCCACCTTCTTGTCCACGTCCGGATCGTCCTTCGCCGTCTGCTTGATGTGGAACATGACGGAGTTGGCGCGGCGGTGGGAGAGCGCGCGATTCTTGGCCTGGGTACCCGTCTTGGACGCCCGCGCCACGACGAAGAAGTAGCGAGCGCCCTTGCGCTCGAACCACTTCTCATCGAGCAGCTTCTGCGCGGCGGTGTCCAGATCTTCCTTGCCGGTGTCGAACATCAACACCGCGCCACGCTCCTTGAGCGGCGTGAACAGCTCGTTGAAGTCTTCGTCGCTGATCGACGCGAAGGTCTTCACGTCGGCGGGCTTGCAACCCCGGCGATCTTCTCCCGCGGCCAAGCCACAGGAATGCAGCACACGCTCGAGCACCTCCTTGAAGCGCGGCGTGCAGTAGCCCACCTCGGCCTGGTTCGCCACGGCGACCTGCGGCTTCTCCGCGACGGGGGTCACCAAACGTTGCTTCGCGGAACCAACTGAGGAGCTCACCACGCCCAGCGCCGTGATGGCGACGACCAAGGTGATCCCGATCCCCACGCCGGGGCCGACCCATTTGTTCATTTGAAGAGCTCCGGTGCGAGCTGGCCCAGCGTGTAGCGCAGGCCAATGTCCGTGTCCTCGTCGCATACCCGCTGACCGCTCAGATAGATCTGGGGAGTGGAGACCGGGATCGAGTTGGCGGCGGCGAACTGCAAGTGGCGATTCAGCGTGTCCTTGGCCATCTTGCCGTCGATGCAGTTCATGATGCTCGGGCCCCAGCGGGCCTGAATCGCAGCGCGTAGCGGCTCTTTTCCGGCTTTACCCGCTGCGCTGAGCTGGTCCTGATTCTCATAGGCCCAGTCCAGCACCAGGCGTGGATTGTCCCCACCGCAGATCACGGCCTTGCTCACCGTGCAGGCCCCGGGGTGGAGCGCCGTGTCGAGCATCCAGTTGCACTCGGTGTCCAGGGGAAACAGCGCGAGCTCGCCGTTGAGCTTGTCGAAGATGTCCTCGTGAACCAGGCGCTCGTGGAAAGCGCGGCACGTGGGGCAGAGCGGGTCCTCGAAGATCGTCGCTTGCCGCACGGAATGAGGCGTGACCAGCTTCACCAGCTTGTCCTTGTCCGTCGCTGGCGTCTTCAGCTTGCCGCACTGGGTCAAGTACGGGCGGTGGTCGGGCACCTGCCCGGCGTAGACCAGCGACGGCAGCAGGGTCAGCACGCCGAGCGCCGCGAGCCAACCCAGGGGCAACAGGATCCCCATCGCGGGAGATGGCTTGCCCTTCGGGGCACCGTCCATGGCCAGCGTCGGGGCGACGTTGCCAGGCCTGGCCTGAGCCGCGTCAGGCTTGACCGCCGCACCCCACCAGGCGCCGATCGCCAGCAGCGTCGAGCCGATGTAGATCCCAGCGCAGGTCTTACACACCGAGCCCAGCTGGGTCAGGCTGATGGTGAGCATGCCGAGGGACACCAGCAACGGAGTGCTGCCGACGATGGCGAAGAACACCCGGGAGCGCTTCGGTGCGCTGGTGCCGGAGATCAGCAGGTACGCCGCGAAGCCCAAGAAGAAGCTGAACGCCCCCAGCGCGAACAGCGAGATGGGTATGCCGCCCCAGTAGGCGTCCTTGAAGAACGCCGAGTAAGGCGAGTACATTGCCGCACGGCAAGCCTCCGCCTCGGACGTTGGCGCAGCCCCCGGGATGAAGCTGCAGTGCACGTCGTGCAACCGCCGATCCAGGTGCGCGGAGTAGTCCAGCGTCGAATAGAAGCCGAAGATCAGCCCGAGCAGCGCCCCAAGCAGGGACACTCCGTAGGGGAGACGTGCCTTCATGTGCAAACCTTGCTCACAACCAACGGAAACGCGCAAGCAGACCACTTGACTCCGCATCGCGCGTTCAGGTCACCACGGGGCGCATGAACGCCCCATTCAATCTCAAATCAGGCTGTCCCGCTCACCCGAGTCGCGCTTGGGATCAACGCCCTGGGTGGGGGCAGGCCGAGCTGGCACGGTATCCGCCAGGCCCAGCGCGTCCCCGGCGCCGACGCGGATGGCCCCGGGGGTGATCTTGGTACGGATCTGGCTTGTGGAGTGCTCCTCTGCCGGAGAGGGCATGTGGGCAGTGGCACCCAGCTCCTGCATCAGGTTGGCCCAGGTCTGACCGTGGTCGACACCCAGGATACGCGACACTTCGTCGATCGCGCTCATTTCCGCGCGGCTCAAGGCCCAGGGCGCCGCGGCGGCGCGAGGGTCGCTGACCCCGGCGCGGGCGACCGCTTCCGCATGGCTCATCAGGGCCTGGAGCAGGTTGAAGTCGAATTGCGGTTCATCCACCGCGCTCGCCAGCTTGCGCAGCTCCCCGAGCGCGTGCCTCACGTAGCCTGCCGTCGGGCGCTCGCTGAGCCAGCGGCGCACCGCGCGCACGGCGCTCTCGTTGAGGCTGAGGTCCTGCATCATCTGCTCGAGACTGGCAGCGGCTCCCGCGGTGAGCGTCCCCCCGGTCCACGCCACGTACACGGCGGGCAACATCAGGAGCGCGCGATACGAGCGCGTGTCGAGTCCCAGGGTTTCCAGTTTGTCCTCGTGTAGATCGGTCATGTCGCTCTCCCGCGCCGGGCAACCAGGGCGCTCAGAGGCTCGAGAGCACGCGACGTGCCACCCCAGCCCGCGAGCGCAACCATCTGTTACTCTTGTGCTTTTTGTTGCATGGCCGAGCGCGGTTGTCGCGGCACTTCGCCCCGCGCGTGACGGCGACGCGCCGAGCACCGCGCCCCGATCAGCCCAGGGCGCCGCTCGAGTACACCAGGGCGATCTCTCCGTCAGCACCCGGCGCCAGCAGCTGCACGCGCACCTCGAGGGTGTCACCAGCCGGATCCACACGGATAAGCCCGGCGTTCAACTCGGGCACCGGGTTGCGCTTCGCAGCGCCGATCCCTCCCAGGAGGTCGAAGCGCGACGCGTAGCGACTGTCTTCGGAGGCGACGCTCAGGCCACGCTTCATCAGCGGCAGCAAGCTCGCGGCCCAGGTCCTGACCGGACTCTCCAGGTTACTCACCGCGCTGGACACGAGCTGGTACATGCGGAGCTCACGAGGGCTCGACTGCTCCGTGTCGTCCACGTGGATCAGCCCCGCGACGCCCACGTGAACGTCTCCGCCAGCGATGATGAGCCTCTGGTCCGGAGCGTTCGCCTGGTGCTCGCACAGCAGCTCGAAGAGCTCGTCGCGCGCCCCATGAGCCTTGCTGTAGGACCAACGGTCCGCGGCGTCGCTCTGCTCCCCCATCATCAACGCGGCGGCGCCGACCATCCAGTCCGGGATGTGCACCAGGGGTACGCTGAGCCCCAGCACCACCACCGGTGTCTCGCGGTTGCGCTCCAGGAAGGCCCGCAGCTGGTGAAGCTGACGTGAGTCGAAGAGCTGGATCTTCTCGCCGTCATTCCGCTTGTGGGAGCGCAGATCCATGACGAACCCGGCCACCGGACCGTAGTCCCACTCGAAGTGGTAGCCGCGCTGGGTCCGCACCTGCGGTATTTCCAGGCGGCAAGCCTGGTAGTCGACGAATGCGTCCAGGGCGCCGCTCTTGATGGCAGCGAAGCGCGCTCCGTGGTGCTCCGTCGCTGCGCCGAAATTGTCGCGGATCTCGTGATCGTCGAGGATCGGGTAGCAGGGGAACGCCTCCTGGAGCCGTTTGAAACCCGGCGCGCTGAAGAACAACCGATGCCGATCCTGGTACAGCCGCCGCACCTCTTCCCGGGTGCAGTCGAAGATGTCCCTCACCCCCTGATCCATCACCGTACGGAAATAATCTTCCTCGAACAGCGAGCGCGTCGTCGGGCAGTCGCTGTAGATCTGATCCCCCATCAGGAGCACGCGCTTGACCCCATGCTCGGCGAAGGCTTCAGGCAGCTTGTCCAGGAAGTGCGTGGCCTCCTGGGTCAGCCGACCCTGGGGGTCGAACGGCTGGTGGCAAGAGATGACACCGATGCTGAACGGCTCACTGGGCTTCGTGCCCTCAGGCGCGGTCTCGAAATGAAGCGTGAGCTCGCTGCCATCGTCGAACTCGAGGCGGAGCTCGTACTCCGTGCCAGGGCGCAGCGCCTCGGCGCCCTCTAGATCCGCAGGGTAATGTAGCGAGTGAGTGTGGTCCGTCACATCGCTGGGCGCGAGCACCAGCTCGTGACGAGCCTCGAAGCCAGCGGCCCTCAGCCTGAGCTTGAGCGGCGCCACATGCGGAGAGCGCAGCCAGATCCGAGCGCTTCGGCTCCCTACGCTGCCCATGGCAGCCAGGTTCGTCTCGAGCTCGAGCTCGAAACCGGCAATGCGTTCAGCGGACCGTTGGGGCATCGGCACGCATCTTCACCGGGCTCGGGGGTGAGGACAACTTTCGGCGAGAGCGCTAGCTGGCAACCGGCAGCGTCAGGCGAAAGCAGGTTCCTCGTGGCGCCGCGTCCCGGATCTCCACGTCTCCCGAGTGTGCGTCGAGGATACGCTTGACCAGCGCCAGGCCGAGCCCGACGCCGCCGGTCGCTCGGTCGCGGCTCCGATCGGAGCGGAAGAACGGCTCGAACACGCGGACGCGGTCTTCCTTTGCGATGCCAACCCCGTGATCCAGCACCTCGATCACCAGTCGCTGGTCGGCTCCCACCGCAGCCACGAGGTGCACCGGCTGTTCCGGGCCCGAAAACTTGGCGGCGTTGTCCAGGAGGTTGTCGAGGACTCGGCGCAGCAGCGTCGCGTCCGCCTGGATCACCGGTAGTGACTCGGCGACGTCCCGCACCAGTTCCCGCTCGGGGAAGCGACGCGCGAAGCGATCACAGGCCGCGTCCAGCACCAGCCGAGCTTCCAGTTGCTCGAGGTGCAGCGGCGTCTGGGAGTCACCCACCTCGCCTCGAGCCAGATCGAGACGCGCGGTGGTCATCACGTCGTCGAGCAACTGCTCGAGCTCGAACAGGTCCTCTTCAATATCCGCGAGGTAACGCGATGCGCGATTCGTGTCGCCGTCGCGCACCAGGTCGAGCGCCATGCGGATGCGCGCCAGCGGTGTTCGCATCTCATGGGACACATTGGCCAGGAGCTCCTTCTCCGAATGACGGAGCATCACGATGCGGTCCGCCATCTCATCGAAGGCACGGGTCAGGTCGCCGATCTCGTCGGGCCGTTTGCTCCTCACGCGGACGCTGAGATCACCGGCCCCGAAGGCGCGCGTCGCTCGCGTCAGCTCCTCGACGCGGGCGGTGATGGAGCGCGCCAGGGGGATCGAGAGCAAGCCCAGCACGCCCAGCGCCGCCAGCAGCTGCGCGATCCCAGTTCCGAGCGGTAACTCGGCTTGGGGGTAGGCGATGTAGGCGTAACGTTTGACCTCACCCCCCTCATCCAAGTTCGCGACCAGGCCGATGCCGTCGGCGAACACCGTCTCCTGGCCCGCCAGGCAGCTGAGCTCACGCTGCCCAAGCGCCTTGGGCTGGGTCTCGGCGTTGGAGGCGATCAGCGTTCCGTCCGCGTCGAAGAGCGTCATCTCGACGCGAGAGCGCTTGAGGTCGGCGAGCTCCGCGTCGATGGGTTCGCCCCGGCGCACTTGCTTCATCAGGTGCCAGGCGATCCACGCGGTGGCGGGGCGCGCGGGGCCTTCGACCGCTGGCTTGAGCACGTAGGTACCAACGATGAAGCTCGCGCCGCCAGCCAGCAGCAACATCAAGAAGCCGAAGAAGTAGACCCGCCACAGCAGGCGGACACGGAGCGCCCGCTTCATCCTTCGTTTCCAGGCGTGAGCACGTAGCCGGAGCCACGCACAGTCTTCAAGAACGACGGCTGGCGTGAGTCGTCACCGAGCTTCTGACGCAGCCTCGAGATGCGCACGTCGATCGAGCGATCGAACACGTCGTCCGCGCTGCCCTTCGCCAGCTCCAGGAGCCGCTCGCGCCCCAGCACGTGTCCAGCGTTCTCCGCCAGCGCGCGCAGCAGCGCGAACTCGTACGACGTGAGCGGGAGCGGCTGACCATCGAGGCTCGCGGTCAGGCTCGCCACGTTGATCGACAGGCGCCCGACCTGGATCTCTTGCTGAGGAGGGCCCGCTTTGCCCCGCGCGCGCCTCACTACCGCGTGGATACGAGCTAGCAGCTCCCGCGCCGCGAACGGCTTGGTCACGTAGTCATCAGCACCCAGCTCGAGCCCCAGGACCCGATCGGCCACCTCGACGCGGGCCGTGACGGCGATGATCGGCACGTGGGACTCGAGGCGGATCGCGCGACACACTTCGAAACCGTCGCGACCCGGCAGCATCAGATCGAGGACCACGACATCGATCTCGCTCCTGAGCGCCTCGCGCACGGCCGAAATCCCGTCACCAACCAGGGTCACGTCGATCTCGCGTTGCTCGAGGTAGTCTCGGGTGAGACGCGCCAATTTGGTGTCGTCCTCGACCAGCAGCACGTGCAGCCTCCCGAGTTCCATGCTCCGAGCTTACACGAGGGCTGTGGCGGAACTGCCGCAGACACATTCCTACACAAACCAGCAAGACTAGCGACAGCGTCCCGGCCTACGCAGGGAAGGTGATACCCAGAGGTCGCCGTGGAGCGAGTTTGCTAGCGGGCCTGCTCTTGCTGATCGCCTGCTCACGAACCGACGCCAACAAGGCAGGCGCGAAGCCTGCGCCGGTGCGTGTCGGCGTGGTGGCCCAGCGCGACTTGCCACTGACCGTGGAGTCCTACGGTAGCGTGGAGGCCAACCGCAGCGTGTCCGTTCTGCCTCAGGTAACGGGACTGGTCACGGAGGTGCACTTCAAGGAAGGCGACGCCGTGGAGCGTGGCCAGCTGCTGTTCACGATCGACGCACGGGAGTATCGCGCATCGAGAGCGCAAGCTTCAGCCGAGCTGGCGAGGAACCAGGCCGCTGCCAAGCAGGCCAAGGAAGAAGCTGCGCGCATGCGACGACTGGTCAAGGCGGGGCTCTCCAGCGAGCAAGATCTGACCGCGGCCGAGGCCCTCGCAGAGGCTACCGCCGCCGAGGTGCGCCTGGCCCGCGCCCAGCTCACGAGCGCGGGCCTCAAGGTCGGCTTCACGCGCCTGCTGGCGCCGATCAGCGGGCGCACCGGGACGCTGCTGGTTCACCGCGGAAACCTGGTCGTCCAGGGCACCACCTCTCCGCTGGTGGTCGTCCGCAACTCGAAGCCCGCATACGTTCGCTTCTCGGTGCCTGAGCAGTATCTGGGAGCCATCCGCGAGCAGTATGCCAAGGGCAAGCTGCGAGCATCAGTAAATCCTCGCGGTAATTCCAAGGAGAGCTACGAGGGCCCGGTGACGTTCATCGAGAACAGCGTCGACGTCACGACCGCGACCATCGCGCTCAAGGCCCGCTTCGACAACGACGCAGAGCAGCTCTGGCCGGGAGCGTCCGTCGACGTGAAGCTCGTGCTCCGCGTGGACGCGCAAGCGCTGGTCGCCCCCGAGGGCGCAGTGCAGGAGGGCCAGGATGGGCCCTACGCGTTCGTCATCGATCAAGAGAACAAGGCGCACCTGCGTCAGGTCGAGGTGGTGAGGCGCACCCGGGACTGGGTGCTGATCGGCGCGGGCCTGAACGTCGGTGAACGCGTCGTCACCGACGGTCAGGTGCGCCTGCGAGAAGGCACCAGTGTGAGCATCGTCGAGGCAAACGAACCTGGCGCGGACGCGGGATCGGGGGGTGAGGGATGAACCTCTCCGCGCCCTTCATCCGCCGTCCAGTCGCGACCACCCTCGTGATGCTGGCGATCAGCGTATTCGGCATCCTCGCCTACCTGAATCTGCCGGTAGCCGCCCTGCCCAACGTCGACTTCCCCACCATCGAAGTGCGGGCGCAGCTGCCAGGCGCCAGCGCCGAGACCATGGCCTCCTCCGTGGC
>JAUILJ010000085.1 GCA_030433055.1 Polyangia bacterium | reverse complement strand
CACGCGAGCGCAGAAAGGGATGTTCACGTAGAGCGTCGCTGGAGCGAACGCTGTCCCGCGCTCCACCGCGGCCACGTGCGCTTGCCACTGACTCAGCGTTTCGCTGAAGGGCACCGGCTCGAAGTCGATTCCGAGCGGGACGTCGAGGGCTTCGGACGTCTTGCCAAGTAGCTCTCGGACGAGCTCGAGGCGCCGCTCGAGATCGTCGTTCATGTTCCGGGTTGCTCCGCCAGGAGCGTGCGCAGGAGATCGCGCGGGATGTTCGATGGCGCCCAGCAGCGCTGGCAAGGCGGGTGAGGCATGTTGGCCTTGAAGGCGGCCAGGCGCTCCCCGTCGAGGATGCTGCTCAATGACTCCGCGCGCAGATCTCCGACCACGTACTCTGGTTGGATGATCGGCGCCTGGCTACACGGATGGACCTTGCCGCTCACGCCGATCACGACGTCGATTCCGACCAGTGGGCACCCTACGCGGTTCACGAACGTCTTGTTGAACTCGCCTCTCGCGAACAGCTCTAGTTCGTTCCTCACGGAACTTAGGGTCGCAGCGTCCAGATCCGCCCAGCTGAGAACCGGCAGCTCCGAGGCTAGCAGTGGGTAGGGGATGGGTAGGACGATCAGCTCGACATTGCGCTCCGCAGCGCGTGCGGCCAGCGCGGGGACGGTGCGTGTGTAGAACTCCGTGAGTCGCTCGACGTCGATCAGAGCGTGGGCTGGCTTGCCCTCGAAGAAGTCGCCAGCGAGGGTCAACGACCAGCTGTTCAGGCCGAGCCCCTGGATGCGCTCCCAGAGGCGATCCAGCGAACTCACGTTGAACCGAGAGACCACCGTGTTCACCGATCGTCCGATCCGGGGCAGCCGCCGTTGTACCGCTTCGGCCAAGGCCAGAAGCTCACGAGTGATCCCCTTGCGACCACGGATCAAGTCGTTCTCAGCTGGGATACCGGAGTCGATCGAGTAGACGATCCGACTGACCTGCCCCTCATCCAGCACGCTCACGGCTCGCTCCGCCAAGCCAGGCAGTCCGCCACTGAAGACCGCCGTCGGGAGTCGTCCGCGGAACTCCGCTAGCGCCGCCGGCAAATGGGGCGAGAGCAACGGCTCACCCCCCGCGAACATCACCTCGCTGAAGCCCGCGTCCAGGATCTCGCGAGCGATTCGCTGGACCTCCTCTGCAGTGAGGCCAGGCTTGCCCTGCTGGGATTGGATGTCGCAGTAGGTGCAGCGTGAGGGGCACGCCGCGGTGAACATCCACATCGCGTAGTGGCGAGGTAGCGAGCTCGACCGGGGCCGCGCTTCAGCCAACTTCCTCACCATTCGAGCTTCCCTTGCGGGGGGGGCGCTGTCAAGGCGACCCCTGGCGGCTTCGCGTCGTGACGCGGCGCGATTGGAGCGTGCTAGAGTCCCCGAGATGTCCTCGCGAGGACGCACGTTGCACGTATACGCCGGCGGCACGTGCTCTCTGGCTTGCGCTCCCTGCGACTGTCGCAACGCAGCTTCGGGGAGCCCGAGCGAAGTGTTGTCTGGCGGAGGGGCCAAGCTCACCCTGCGTGGCGCGCCGGAGGGGAGCGCAACGGCAGACGGGCTGGTTGCTCGAGCGCGGGAGGCGGGCTTTGCCGAGATCGCCTTCCGCACCCACGGGCACACCCTCGCCGGGACTGACGAAGCCGTGAGGCTTGGCGCCCTGGGCGTGGGCTCCGTATTGATTCCCCTGTTCAGCCACGTCGCCAAGGTGCACGACCGAATCAGTGGCCTCGATGGCGCGCTCTCGCGGGCGCTGCTGGGCATGCGCGCGGCAGCCGCGGCGGGTCTACGGTTGGATATCGAGGTGCCGCTGCTCGCCCCGGCGTGCCAGGACCTGAATGAGCTGCTCGCGCTGGCGCTGCGCGCCGTACCGGAGCTGCGTAGCGTGCGGTTTCATCTGGCGAACGACGAACTCCCCGCGCCTCTCGTTCCCCCGTCATGGCGCACCGGCGGGAGTCGCCTGGCGGCGGCGCTTACCGCTGCAGCTCGCGCCGGGGTCGTCGCTCAGCTGACTAGCGCCGAGCGCATTCCGATCTGCGCGTTGCCCGAGGAGGAGGTTGCGGCTGAGCACTTCCGTTTGAAGCGGTCGGAGACGCCCCAACCGCGCGAGCGACGGGTGTGCGCCGAGTGCGCTGTTTCCGCATGGTGCCCGGAGCCCGGGAGGTCCTACGTAGCTGCTTGGGGGGAGAGCGGTCTAGAGCCGCGTAGTGAGGTGCCGGACTGGCTCGCGGCGCCAGCCAGCGCGGCCGGGCCCCAGCTGCGGGCTGTCGTCGCGGGTTGGGGTGCTCTGGACCGCGCCCTCGAGCGCTCCTTGCAGGCGGCTGGGTTCGGTGTCTCCACGGAACTCACTGCTGACACAGACGTGTTGATCGCCTACGGCGCTCCCAGCCTGGATGTCGTGAGCAGAGCCCACGAGCTGGGGGTCGCCTGGATCTTGTCGTTGCCTCAGGGAAACAGCTGTGCGGTAGGGCCTCTCGTCGTGCCTGGGCTTGCAGGCTGCCCATCCTGCGTTGACGTCGCGTTGCGCGGCCTCGCCACAGAATCGGGTGAAAGCCGGGTTGACTCGCTGGTCGTCTCAGCGGTCGTTGAGCGCCTCGCGGGAGTCAGCGACCCCCGCGCGGCGAGCGTTCTCGGTGCGAGCCTGGTGAGTGATCGCGTGGTACACCGTGGACTCGATCTGGGATGTCTCGAGTGTGGAACAGCGGAACCCGTCAGCCGCCTGGCGTCCTGCGTCGCGCTGGAGCAAGCAGGGCCGTGGGGTAGAGCGGCGCCCTCCGGTAGAGCAGCGCCCTCCGGTAGAGCAGCGCCCTCCGGTAGAGTGCCTGAACCGGGTTGGCGGCCCCTTGCATTCCGCTCGGTGGGCATCATCGGAGCTGGCACCGCCGGATACCTTGCAGCGCTAGCGCTGCGGAAGCACTTTCCTGAGCTGGAGGTTACCGTCGTCGAGGCGCCCGGGGTACCAGCGATTGGCGTGGGCGAAGCTACGACGCCGGACCTAGTCGAGTTCCTCCATCAGGTGCTCGAGCTCGACGAACTCGAGCTATACCGCGCGGTCGCGCCGACCTGGAAGCTGGGGATCCACTTCGAGTGGGGAAAGGGCTCCTTTGGCTATCCGTTCGCGGCGGACGCACTGCTGGAGGCGCACTCCTACGCCTCGGACCACGAGCGACAAGGACTGTCGAGTCGTTGGATGGCCAGCGGTCGGGGCCCCGTGGTCTCTGGGCCCGCCGGCCCACTCGCGCTGCTTTCGGGTGTGCCAGTGGCGTATCACCTGAACAACGAACCGTTTGTCGCTTTTCTGGCACGCAAAGCCGCAGAGCGAGGAATTGGTCACCGCTATTTCGCCGTGAGTGAGGCCCGCCTGTCCCCCGATGGTAAGCTCGTCGAGGAGTTGCTCAGCCGCGACGGCGAGCGTCTGAAGTTCGACCTGTACGTCGACTGCACGGGTTTCCGGGCGGTATTGCTCGAGGCGCTGGGATCGCCCTTCGTTTCGTATGCGAGCAGCCTGTTCACCGACACGGCGTTGTGTGGGGATCGCCCCAACCACGCTGAGCCCCGGCCGTACACACTAGCGGAGACCATGAACGCCGGATGGTGCTGGAGCATCCCGATGCGGGAGGTGGACCATCGGGGCTACGTCTACTCATCGGCTCACATCTCCCACGACGCCGCGCTGGCCGAGCTACGAGCGAAGAACCCGACGCTGGGTGATGTGCGCACTATCAAGTTCCGCTCTGGGCGCAGAGAGCACTTCAGCTTGGGCAACGTGGTAGCGCTCGGGAACGCCTACGCGTTCGTCGAGCCGTTGGAGTCGACCGCGTTGCACATGCTCGTCTACGGGCTCAAGCAGTTGATCCAAGTGTTGCCAATCGTGCATCAACCTCGTGCTCAGGAGCTGTTGAACCGGCGTGTAGCCAATCACTGGGACTACCTGCGCTCCTTCTTGGCGGGGCACTATCGCTTCAATGGACTGCTGAACACTGAGTTCTGGCGGGAGTGTCGCGGGAGCGTAGACCTGGCCGGGGGCGAACGCATCGTGGAGCTGTTCAAAGAGTGCGCCCCGCTCTCGAGTCGCCGTGACGCACGTATCCTCACGGAAGAGCTGACCCACGATGGCTGGTTTCATCTGTTTGGCTGGGACAACATCCTGCTAGGTCAGGGTGTTGAGACCCAGCTGCTCACCCCCAGCATGGCCCGCGCCGATTGGGAGCGCATCGACCGCGCGGCTGAGCTCGTGGTGGACCGTTCTCTACCGCATCTCGAGGCACTGCTCGCCTACGAAGGGTTGCTCGCGCGAGGCAAGGGTGCTTGGAGCTCAGGCTCCGGTTCGAAGGAACAGGAGCGCCGCACGTGAGAAACTTCGAGATCCAGCTCGGGCACCTGTGCAACGACCGCTGCCTGTTCTGCATCAGCGGGCAGCTGACTCACCAGCGCCAAGCGCCGCTGCTCGGCTCGGAGCTGTTGGTGGAGCGCGTTCGCACGGCGCGCGCGGCCGGGTACGATCGGCTCACCTTGCTCGGGGGTGAGCCCACGATTCAACCCGCGTTTCTGGCCGTGGTTGAGCGAGCGGTCGAGGTTGGCTTCAAGGAGATCGTGGTGTTCTCGAACGGATCCCGGCTTGCTCGCAAGGAGCTGGTTGACCGCATCTTGGCGACGGGGGGGAAGTTCGAGTTCCGCTTCTCGTTCCAGGGGGGGACGGCGGAGGCTCACGAGGCGACGACCCGCCGCAAAGGCTCCTTCGCCCAGCTGCTCAGGGCGGCGGAGTACGTTGGATCGCGCGATCAAAAGGTCACCATCAACACGGTGCTCACCGCGGCCAACTACCAATCGATCCCTGCCCTTGCCGAAGTGGTTCGGCGCACGCGGGCTGTGCAGTTGCACCTAGACGTGATCAATCCCTACGATGTCCCCGTGCTCCCGGAGTCGGAGCTCAAAGCGATGCAGGTCTGGTATCCGGACCTCGAGTTGCCGCTGCTCCAGCTGGCGCTTGCGTTGCCACGAGGATTCGACGTGAACGTGGGTAATCTGCCAGTGTGCGTCGCCCCTCGGCTCGCGCCCTGGATTCATCACGGCGGGCCGACGACGTGGACCGTGAGCGCCGCGGTGGACGGTCGGCGAGCGCTACCAATCGAGAAAGACAAATACGGGGACAAGGGGCGGCGCAAACACAAGCGCGCGGAGTGCCGGAGCTGCTTGTTCGAGGCGAGCTGCCCCGGATACTTCGCCCGCTATGGCGAATGGTTCGGAGAAGCGGGCTTCGTCCCCGTCAGCGTCACGCGTATCGGCGCGCTCGTCAGTGATGGTGCGGAGACACCGGTGGGTGGTCACGAGTGGGCGCGAATCTTCCTGGCGCTGCGCGCGGCGCTGAGCGACGCGGGTCTAGACTTCCGCCTCGAGCCCGTAGCATCGGATGCGGTGCGGGTCGCTGCGCAGGCTGGGGGGAGCCACTTGGTGGCCCTCGCGTCGGTGTCCGCTCCGCGCGCCGATGCGCGAGCAGAGGGAGCGAGCTTGGGTGTCGAGAGTTACCGTGGGGACACTACTGAGCTACTGCGCTGGCTGAAGGTCCTGACCGCGGCGCTGGGCGAGCCGATATGTCCCCCCGCGTCGGACGCCTTTGGGCTCCGCTCGCCCTTGCAGGGACGTCTCGAGCGGCTCCGGGCGGCCGCGCCGTTTCCTCCTCTCAAGTGGACACGCACGAACCTCTCCCAGAGCACACTGGAGTGCTACTTCCAAGATCCTCAAGGTGCCGAAATCCAGCTGTGGTGGCGTTTGGACGACGACGGTGTGCGTGGCGGCTATCGCGCCCCACCAAAGCCAGGCCCACAGACGCTCGAGGCGCTGCGTAGCCTCCTGGCGGCTTTGGGGAAGGCACCCGCCGCTCCGAGGTTCACCAACGCGTAGAGGCCTGCTGGGAGCATTACCGGGAGGAATCGAGGGGCACGAGCGCGCTCCTGCGCGCGCGGTGGCGGCTGATCCGTCTCAGGAGCGCGGTAGATCTCGGAGAGGTCGGTCACGCGCCTCGCGGCCTGGCGTCGATCAGGGCCTGCGCCACAGCGGCCAGACGCACGAGCCGTATTTGACCGTCGCGCAGCGTCCTCACTACCACCACCAGGCAGAGCTGCCCGACGAAGAACAGCGAAGTGCCCCAGATCGGGTGGGCGTTGGGGATCAACGGGTACAGCATGAACACGGCCAGGCACAACAACCATGGCCCGGCGAAGCGATACGCGCTGGGTGCGCCGCTCGCCTGTGAAACCTTGCGCAGCTCCACGTACGCGGGGCCCACGCCGATGAGTGGCAAGAGCAACCACAACGGCCAGTAGCGAGAGGCCTCCAGTGGTTCTGCGCGGAATAGCTTGGCGTTCTGGGTCGTGACCTTCGAGAAGCTCAGGAGCGCCCAGAGCTCGATGGGCAGGCTCAGCCTCAGCAACGTCCGGCCACCGAAGTCTCTGACGGGAGGCGCCTCCAGCAAGAACATCGCCGTCATCAGCACGAGCTGAACCAGGCACACGGCGACCACCCAGTTGGCCTGAGGCGCCGGGTCCCGAAAGCGCTCGAGCCAGGCCGGCGGAGCCACGTCATCACCGACCTCCGGTGTCGTTGACGGAGGCTCGTAAGGGTTCGCCACCCTGGGAGCTTAGCGGATGATCGCTCGCGAGTTGCCGAGATCGTTCTGCACAGCACCCGCGGGGTACGGGGACCTCGCGGATCCGCTGGTCGAGTGCGGTACCCAGGGCTCACCCAAGCCTTGCGCGCTGGCGTGTCGGAGCCTCAGGACTCTTCGGCGTCCTCACGGCAGAGCATGAAGTACGCCTCCATGGGCTTGCCCTTGTAGGCGCGACCGATGGAGATGTGCTCGCTCACCTTGCGCATGTAGTCTTTCATCCCGGCGTAGACGAAGCGGCCGAGCTTCTTCTCGTTGGGGATGATCACGGGCCAGCCCTCGGGCTTCTTCGGTGGGATCTTCGTGTAGTTGATCACGAAGGCGCTGGGTGCGTCCTTGTCCTTCTCTTGGTCGACGGCGTGGGCGACGTAGTAGCCAGGGCCGGTTGCCCAGTCCAGGCTCTGATGGTTGTAGCCCCAGAGGTCGCCGGACTCGTCGTCGGCCAGGCAGAAGCGCTTCTGAAAGAAGTTGTGCGCGGGCAGCGTGTTCTTTCCGTGGTGAATCACTTCTTTGAGCGGATCGGTGCCGCTCGGCACGAAGAAGTCGGCGTCTGCCTCTTCTCCTTCGAACAGCTCCCACAGCGCCTTCTGATCCTTGGGCGTCGCCTGCTCCATCAGCAGCATGCGCGACTTGTGGTCCAGGCGATCGAGCGCTTCGCTGATGCGCTGCTTGGTGTGGTCGTCGCGATGGCCCAGGAGCATGGTTCGGATAGTCACGGCGGCGGGACTATAGCGCAGCGCGCTATGCTGGCGACCCGCTCTGGACGCCAAACGCCCAGCGTCTTCGCGGGTGGATTCTGGCGTCCGACCAACGCGCCTAACCCCCTGAAATTCATGTGGAATTCGACGGCGGCTCGACTCGCCGAACTGACGCGGTGTCAGTTCGGGAGGCTGAAGCGGGACGCCTAGAGCTCGACCTTGTGGCCCGCGACGGGGCGCTGCTGAAGCAGGATGAAGGTGTCGAGCTTCACCTTCTCGAGGTCCTTGGTCGAAGCGCCGATGTCGTAGACTAGGCCCCACTCGATGCCTTCGTCCGCCGACAGGAAGATGTTCGTCGAGTCCTTGCAGGCGCCCGCGCGCTTCTCGATCGTCTCCCCGGTCATGCTCAGATCCGGCCCCGCGAAGCCCTTGCTGCGCTTGGTCGCGGTGCCTCCGGAGAGTTTCCACACGGCAGTGCCGCGGTCCTTCAGCACCACGGCGACCACGCTGCACGCTGGCGGGTTCGTCAGCTTGGCTTGGGGCGTGAAACTCAGGGTCGCGTGGAACTTCGGGCGAGTCTCCGTCTTGACGACGATGTGTGATGCGCCGAGCTTCGTCAGGCCCTCGAACATCGCCATCACCCAGTCGAGCTTGGCCTTGCGATCGACCGCCAGCGGCACGTCCTTGCCGTCGACGTGTTCCTTCTCTTCCTCCAGCGCCTTCGCCAATCGATCCTTGCCGTCCTTCTTCTCGATCAGAATCGGCGAGAAGCCGACCTTGGGCCCGTCGGACGTGACGCTGAACTCCGTCGGCCCTTTGGGCTTCGGCACCGAGTCGATCGGGGGCGGCTTGACGGTGTCACTCGGCGCGGCGAACGGGTTCTTCTTCGGGGGCGGATCGTCGCAACCGAGGCTGATGAAGGCGCCGCAAAGCAGCGCGAACGCGGGGAGGGTGATCGAACGACGAAGGATCATCTGCAGCATTTCGGGCAGGTGGGGGTGAGGAACGCTGGCTCACGCCCGAGCTGAGTTTCACTGATTTATCAGGCTCTCGAAACCCGAAAGCGCACTCCAGACGAGCAGTTCGAGTCTCAGCGTCCTATTTGACGTCGCTCAGTTGCCACAGCAAATAGCGGGGAGTCGCGGCGATGCGCTTCACCCTGGGCCCCAGAATGCGCTCCTGGCTCTTGTAGGAGGCCGGAACCAGCACGTAGTCAGCGCGGCCCTGGGCGCAGCTCAAGACCTCGCCAAGCCTTGCGTGCTCCGTGAAGAAGCCCTGGTGCCTCGAGTTGTAGAAGAAGGCTGGATTGCGATCCACGCTCACGAAGCGGGCGCCTTCTGGCAGGTGCTCTCTGAGCATGCTCGCCGTCGCGACGACATCTTTATCCATATGGTAAAATCCGCGATACTCGCCGCGCGTCGCCTTCGCGAATAGCACGCTCTGCGTGTTCCAGGCGTGCAGCGCGAGCAGCCCGAAGAGCGCGACGCCGTTGCCCCACCGCTGTGCCGCCGAGGTATCAGCCGCGTGCCACAGCCTGGCGACGCCGCGCCCAGCGAGCAGGGAGAAGGGCAACACCACAGGCAGCTGGTAATAGACGTGGGTCTCGTTGCCTCGGAGCACGGCGGCGACGAAGCACATGAATCCGATTAGCCACACCGCGTAGAGCCGCGTTCGGCGCTCCCCCAGTCCAGCGCCCAGACCGAGCAGCGCTAGTGTCAGTGCGCCCCAGCCCGCGACGCTCGAGACCATGCGGTGACTCAGCTTGCGCCAGGGACTCGCCGAGCTGAACAGTGCCCAATCGGAGAACTTGCTGGCCGCGCGATCACCCCACACGCCGAAGGTCCAGGGGAAGTGGTGCGCATACCAATACCACGCGGAACCAAAGCAGAGCACCGTTCCGCCCCACAGCCAGAGCCGCCATTCACGTGCCGCGGCGAGGCCACGCCTCGACAGCACCAGGTAGAGCGCTGGCAGGCCCATGAAGAGATTGGGCGCTTTGATCATCAGCATCCCACCGCCCCACAAGGCGCTCAAGCCAAGCTGCACGTCTGGGTGGCGCCACCACCGAGCTTTGGGCGCTGCGGCGCTGTGACGTGCAGCGAGCCACTTCTCCAGGTGATAGATGAACGCCACACAGAAGCACAGCGCCGGGCCGTCTGGTTGCGGCGTGCGCGTGAAGAAGATGGAGATGGGCAGGGTCGAAAAAATGAGCAGGCTAGCGCTGCTCTCCAGCTTCCCGGCGCCCAGCAGGCGCTGCAGGCGGTAGAGAAAGTACGCTGTCAGCGCGAAGAACCCGATGGAGACGCTGCGCAGGTACCACGGAGGAGGAAAATGCACGCCGAGCAGCTTGAGGGGCAGCGCGGATAACCAGGCGGAAATTGGGAGCTCCGCCTCAACCAGCCCGAAGGGCGCGTCTCCAAGCTCACACGGCTGGCGATCGATGCGTGGCGACAAGGGGTTCAGCGTCTCGAGCAAGTATCCATGAGCGAAGCCGGCGCTGTCGGCCTGTCGCCAGGAATGGAAGTCGGCGATCACCGGATCGGTGAGGTGCACGCAGCGCAAGCCGACGCCTAGACCGACGATCGCGGTCACGGCCAGCGCCACGAGCCAGCGCGTACGTTTGGCGCCTGCCCCGGCCTGTGTTCCCTCCAGCGGCATCTCCCGAGGCGCAGCGTTAGTCCAATTTTCGTCTCGGCGAAACGTGCTAACACCCCCGCCATGTCCCCCCAGAGTCAGCCGTCCCCCCGGGAGCTCGCAGAGCTCTGCGCCATCGCCACTCAGGTGGCGGCGGAAGCCGCGGATTTGGTCCTGAGCGCGTGGCGCACGCGCCCGGAGATCAGCAAGAAGCAACCCAAGGATCTGGTGACGGAGTGGGACCTGAAAAGCGAGCAGCTGATCCTGAAGCGGCTTGGCGAGCTCGCCCCGTTCGCGGTGCTGGCGGAGGAGAGCGGGTTGAGTGGTGTTGGCGACGCTTCCGCACCGAAGTGGGTCTGCGATCCCATCGACGGCACCACCAACTTCGCCCACGGTCACCCCATCTGGTGCGTGAGCATCGGACTGATGCAGGGGGACGAGCCGCTGTGTGGAGCGGTGGTCGCGCCCACCATCCACACGACCTGGAGCGGCTTCAAGGGCGGTGGCGCGAAGCGGAACGACGAGTCGGTTCAGGTCAGCCGAGTCGGTGTGCTGGCTGACGCCCTCCTCGCAACGGGTTTCCCTCCGGAAAGAGATAGGGCGCCGTACAACAACTTCGAGAGCTTCGAACGCATCAAGAAGCGGGCGCTCGCCGTGCGGCGCTGTGGCTCTGCAGCGATGGACCTGTGCTTCGTGGCCGATGGCACCTACGATGGTTACTGGGAGCGGCGCGTTCACGTCTGGGATCTGGCGGCTGCTGCAGCCATTCAGCTGGCGGCGGGTGGTCGCCTGACGGCTCTGGGCGGCGGCCCTGCGCGCCTGGAGCGTGGGCACGTGCTCGCGACGAATGGCCTGGTCCACGATGAGCTGCTGGGCTTGTTGGCTGATCTGCTCGACGACCGCGACGTTGCGGAAGGGGGCTAGAGCCGCGAGCAGCAACGCAGCGCGCCACTCGAGCCGTGACAGCCGCGTAACGCTTGGTCGACGAGGCTGAAACGGCTATCTTCAGCCGGTGAAGCTATCAGCGCTGGGGATGCTGTGTACGCTGGCGCTCGCGCTGCAAGGCTGCGGCGATGACGGGCCCGGCCCTACCGAGTCCAAGTATCCGCGCGACAACGAGCTGCGGATGAACCAGTTGCAGCTCAAGGGGACCCATAACAGCTACCACATCGCCCAGGAAGAGCCGGCGGTGGCGGAGCTCGACTACACCTTCGCTCCGCTCGATGTGCAGCTCGAAGAGCAGGGCGTGCGCAAGTTCGAGCTCGACACGAACTACGTCGAGAAGAACGACAGCATCGAGGTCTATCACATCCCCATCGTCGATGAGGGCACCCACTGTCGCCTGTTCGTCGACTGCCTACGCACCATCGAGCAGTGGTCCAGCGCCCATCCCGGCCATCAGCCCATCTTCATCCAGATCGAACCCAAGGGCCGTTTCCCGAGCTGGCTAGGGGAGAGCTTCTTCGAGGCTTTCGAGGGCGAGATCCTCACGGCGTTCCCCAGGGAAAGAATCAGCACACCAGACGACGTCCAGGGAGATGCCGCGACGCTGCGTGAGGCGGTCACCACGACCGGCTGGCCAACACTCGCTGAGGCGAGGGGCAAGGTGCTGTTCTTCATCAACGACCGCTCGGACTTCACCCAGGCCTACACCCGCGAGTTCAACGACGTGAACGGTCGCCTGATGTTCCCCGAGAGCCTGCCGGAGGAGGACTTCGCGGCGGTGCGCATCCTCAATGGCGCCGAGAGTGACTTCGACGCCATCCAGCAAGCGGTGAAGAGCGGCTTCATCGTCCGCACGCGGGACGGGGGGTTAGACGCACCGCAGAGCCCCGGGGTGCTCCAGGCGGCGCTGGACAGCGGGGCACAGCTCATCAGCACCGACTTCCCTGGCAAGGTCGAGGGAGTCGACTACGTGATGCAGATCCCTGGAGGAACGCCCTCGCGCTGCAACCCGTTGATCGCGCCTGCGGGCTGTACGTCGGCGGATATCGAGAGCCCAGGGCGGCTCAAGTAGCTCTACGGCAGGATGCGGTCGGGGTCGCCCAAGAACTCGAAGTGCATGGTGTCCTGGAGCGTGTCTCGACCCAGCCAGTAGAAGCCATACTTCTCGAACGAGTTGATCCAGCACTTCGTGAGCGCGGTGCGCTCATAGATCGACTTCGCTGGCTTCTTGCACAGCGGATGGTCCGGCCACGGGTCCACGCAGCCACAGCAGGGATTGCGGCCGGTGTCGATGTCGATGGCGATGCCAAACAAGTGGTTCGAGATCTCGCCGCCGCGGTAGGTGTTCCCCACTCGGAGCCCGCCGATGCCCTTCGCGGTGTACTTCTCGTCGTCGTCCTTGCACAGCTTCTTGATGCGCTTCTCCACGCAGATCAGCGCTGGCTCCAAGCGCTCGTGGATCTGGATGGGCAAACCCATGAAACGCATGCCGGTGACCTGCTCGCCAACGGACGCCCCCGCGTACTTCTCGAGGTGAAAGCCGGGGAGGTAACCATATTTTTCCGCGCGGTAACGAACGGCTCGTTGATGGGCCTTGGGTTGGATCTGGTTGTTTTTGACGAAGCTGGACCTCACCAAGAACTTCTTCGGCGACTGGAAGCGACAGCCGCGGTACTTCTTCGCGTTCTTCCAGGCTTTCAGTTTCTTTTTGAAGGCTGCCCGCTCCTTCTTCCACGCCTCGCGCTTCGCGCTGTCGACCTTCGTCTTGGCGCGTGGCGCTTTTGTCTCGACAGGAGCGGTCGCGGGTGTCTCCGCGTCATCGTCAGCCGCGCGGGCGAAAGTCGCGAGCTCCGCGACCGCAAGCAGGGAGATGGCGAAGATCGACGAGTAGCGGGCCAGGCGAGCGGACATGGTGGAGGCGGACATGGAGGTGCAACGAAACGGCGCGATGGGGTCGCAACCGGGTTGGACGGTCTATCGCTGCAGAACTTCAGAGGTTCTTCGCAGCGCCTTGGCGAGCCCTAGCGCATCGTTTGGATGTGCGCTCACAAAAGAATGGGAGTTCCCGGGTGGACGGACACGAACCCTCGGCGCGACGAGCCCGTTTGTTGGCCAATGTGGCGTTCTTGGCGGATGGTCCAGCGGTTCCTACCGACCACCCCGGTGCTAGAACTCCGGCAAGGTCGGCGCCGCCGCGGCACGCAGCATGGATAATCGCAGTCTGTTTGAACAGTTGGGGGGGGAGCCAGAGCTCCGCTCGATCATCGATCAGTTCGTCGACCGAGTCTTCGACGACGTGATGATCGGTTTCTTCTTTCAGCGCGCGAGTCGAGAGCGCTTGAAGGCGAAGGAATACGAGTTCGCTGCCGCGCATTTGGGAGCCCGGGTGCCGTACACCGGTCGCCCCATCCGCGAGGCCCACGCCGCACACCCGATCATGGGGGGGCAGTTCATGCGGCGCCTGAAGATCTTGGAAGAGGTGCTCGACGAGCACGAAGTGCCCGCCCACGTACGTGAACACTGGCTCTCACACACTGAAGGACTGCGGTCTCAGGTCACTCGGGACAGCGGAGGCCGCTGTGACCCCATCGGAGCCATGGCGGGAGTCGTCGAGGCCGGTCAACGAGGCAAGGGATGAGAAGCGTTACGCAGCGATCACGCCGCCATCGGCGTACTTCCAATGGAGTACTGATCCTTCTCTCCGTCACCGCTTCTGCGTGTGCGACGGCAGGCAACGCTTGGATGGAGGAGCCCCTTGTCGCTGGCGACGATTTCGGAGGTGGCGCAGGGCCAGAGCCCACCGCTCCGCGCCGCGCGGCGGCATCACCACTGCCGGTGACTGCTCGCACGTTGGGTGAGCCTCCCCAGCGCGAACCAGGAGATGCTGTCGACCCGAGCAAGCTCAAGGGCAAAGTGCTGGGGAAGTTTCGCAATACCTACTACGACTTCCCATCGGAAGCCGACTACAAGGGAGACAACGTCGCCCTGAAGGACGCTCAGTGCCGCACGATCAGGTCCGTCCCCAAGGACTTCCACGATGCGGTGTGCGTGCAGGGGAGCGGCATGCTGCTGAGCGGGCAAACCGTTAGCTTCAACCGCCGTGACTGCGAATGCGCGAGCGTATGCCCGCGGACCAACCAGCGCATCTGTTTCGATGCGCTCGACTCCAAGCAGTTTCCCTGGGGAAGAGGTGCTACCGGTGGGCCGATCACACCCCTGCTGACGATTGCAGCCGATACCAGCGTTCTGCCGATTGGCACCAGCGTGTACATTCCCGAGTATGAGGGGATGCCAACCGACGACCAGGGAACCCGGCACGATGGCTGTTTTCTTGTTCAAGACCGTGGCACGAAGGTGAAGGGCAAACACGTCGACGTGTTCACCGGACAGGAGGCGGTCACACGGATCTGGAACTCGCTCGTGCCTAGCAATCAGGGAGTCACAGTGGTCCTCGACAGCCCGAAATGCCGCCGCGCGCCCCTCCCGTCGTTGCCCGGGCCCGAGCCCCGCAGAAAAGAGCCCCGCACAAAGCGGGAGCGCCGCGATTCGGATCGCGACTAGAGGCCGCTGACTGCCGCCGCGGCGCTTGGGTTTGACGCTGACCCGGGCGCGCGATCACAATGCGGGGTCCATGGGCGAAGAGCAGCTGCGCACGAATCAGACCGCGATGGTGCTGCTCAACGTTCCCGCGTCGTTTTTCATCGAGCGACTCGAGCCGGAAGAAGCGGGAGGTCTGAAGATATCGCTGCGCAAGACTGAGCGCGGCCGAGTACGGGTCACCGTCTTGCCCGGGGCGCGTGG
>JAUILJ010001005.1 GCA_030433055.1 Polyangia bacterium | reverse complement strand
GGGGGGCGGGCTCTATGGCTCTGCACTGCGCCCTGTGCGCCGCTCCGCTCAGCTCTCGGTGACGCCAGGAGGTCCATGGCCAGCCCCCTCAGCGCTCTCCGTGCAACCAGCGAGGCAAACCGCAAGCCATTTCGGTGGACCTTGCCTGACCGTGCTACGCTGTGGCCCCAACGAGCTCAGACCGAGACGCGCCGGATGAACGCGAACGACACACCGCCTGACTCGCTGGTCGGGACACTGATCGACCGGAAATACCGCATCGAGCGCTGTATTGGGCGCGGCGGCATGGGCGCGGTGTACGAGGCGGCGAATGTCGCCATCGGCAAGCGCGTGGCGCTCAAGTTCCTCGAGGTCAGCGACGGCCCTGCGGATCGAGACGCCGTCGTGCGCTTCCAGCGCGAGGCCGAAGCGGCCAGCGCGGTAGAGAGCGCCCACATCGTCCAGATCTTCGATTCTGGCACGACCGCTGACGACCGCCCCTATCTGGTGATGGAGCTGCTGCGCGGTGAAGATCTACGCGCACGCATGAAGCGTGTCGGCAAGCTGCCAGAGAGCGACGTCATCCACATCGCGATGCAGACCTTGCGAGCGCTGGTGCGTGCTCACGAGGCGGGGATCGTTCACCGAGATCTGAAGCCAGACAACCTCTTCCTCGACTCGAGGGATGACGATCCGCTGTTCGTGAAGGTGGTGGACTTCGGCATCTCGAAGGTCACTCAGACCCGCGCGACCAACAACACACTCACCCGTCGCGGCACTGTCCTCGGCACCGCGTACTACATGGCGCCCGAGCAGGCTCAGGCGTTCCCGGACATCGATGGGCGCGCTGACCTCTACAGCCTGGGTGCGATTTGCTTCGAGGCCCTGACCGGCGAAGCACCCCACAGCGGTGGCAGCTATGAGGCGATCCTGGTCAAGGCGTGCACCCAGGACGCGCCAGACGTGCGGCGTGACGCTCCAGAGACCAGCGAGGCGTTCGCCAAAGTAATCGCCAAGGCGCTCGCACGGGATCGCGCCGAGCGCTACCAGGACGCTCGCGAGTTCCTCGACGCGCTGATCGACGCCTGCCCCGACCTCGTCCGTAGCGGCCCCGTGGTGTTGCGCAGCTCACGGCCTGAGGTCGCCTCGGGCCATACCGCGGTGGTGACCGCGGGTGGCACCGCGGTTCCCACGTCAGGATCGCGCTGGCCGGCGCACCTGGGTCGCTGCCCTGGTGGCGGCTCTCGGGGCGTTTGCGATCACGGTGCTGTTGATGGCCCGCAACAAACCCGAGGCCGGGGCGGAGCCCTCGCGGCCAGCAGCCGGCTCCACGCTCCCCGCGGCAGCCTCCCCCGCCCCATCGGTGCCCGAAGTCACCCCGCAGCCGGATCCCAAACCCCCAGCCTCTGCGGGAGCTTCCGCCAGCGCGGGACCGCCGCCTGAGGAGTCCGCGAAGCCTCCCGCGGCCCACCAGACAGGTACGCCTCCCAAGACGCGTCCGACCAGCGTTCAGGGCACCAAGCCCCCGAATCTGGCGCCCAAGGGCACCTCGGGTGTCGCCTCCGGCCTGAAGCTCAATCCCGAAGAGCCTTGAGCCGCACCGGCCCGCAAATCCCGAGGTATTACCGAGGCTGAACGCATGGTACGAAGCGACCTGCTCTCGTGATGCGTCGGAAGCTCGTCGTCCTCAGTTTGCTGGCAACCTGCCTGGTGCCCAGCGTGGCTCTCGCTGCCCCCAAAGACAAAGGCGTCTCGGACAGCGATCGCGAAGCCTCGCGCGCGCACTTCCGCAAAGGCATCAAGCTGTTCCAAGACGGGAACTTCGTGGGCGCCCTCGCGGAGTTCCAGGCGTCCTACCGCTTCAAGCCGGCGGGTTCGACCCTTCAGAACATCGCCTTGTGCCAGAAGCAGCTGTTTCGCTACGCCGAGGCCGCGGAGACGCTCGCCGATCTGCTCAAGGTCCACGGCTCCGAGCTCGACGAGGCCGAAAAGACCGCGGTCAAGCAGACCATGGATGAGCTCGAAGGGCTCGTGGGGCGGGTGACAATCAGCGTGATCCCCAGCACCGCGAGGGTCAGCGTGGATGGCCACACGCTGAGCCCCCAGCAGCTCTCGGAGCCGATCCGCCTGAACGTGGGCGAACATCGTATCCGCGCGGAAGCTCCCGGGTACGCACCAGTGGACCAGACCGTGCGCATCGCCAGCGGCGACGCCACGAAGCCCTTCAACTTCGAGCTGCGCGCCGTCAAGGGCTTCGTCGAAGTGGTGGCGAGCGACGCCGGCGCGGCGATTGCTATCGACGGCCAGGCCATGGCGTACAAGAGCTGGTCTGGCCCCGTCGAGCCGGGCAAGCGCTTGATTCAAGTGTACAAGGACGGGCACAAGCCCTTCGAGAGGTACGTCAACGTCGAGGTGGGGCGCACGGTGCGCATCGACGCGGACATCGGCAAGGGCGACGCCAAGTCGAAAGACATCGTCGTCGATCGTCCGCCGGGCGCGCCACCCAGCAAGCCCCCTCCGCCGGAGCAGCGGGGCTGGTATGGCTTGGTCTCGTTGAACGCGCTGGCCATCAGCGCCAATCCGTCGCTGTTTGCCGAGAACACCGACAACGCGGGTGGCGGCTCCTTCGGCGCGTTCTCGCCGGCCGGTCCGGTCGATCTGGCGCCATCGGCGAGCCAGGACTTCACCATCACCTACACGCTCACCGCGGCCGACATCTACAACGCCGCCGACCA
>JAUILJ010000084.1 GCA_030433055.1 Polyangia bacterium | reverse complement strand
GGGGAGACCGGGATCGACGCCACCGCTGCCCGCCGTGCCCGATTCCAGCCGGACGAGCTCGGCCAGCAAGGGGGTGCCGGGCACGTCCGCGTCGCCCTCGGCTACCACCGCGAGCGCGGCGCGGGCCTCGGCGCGGCTCGCCGTCTCCCGGTTCGAGGGGTGGACCGCGCCGTCGCGCAGCTCGAGCAGGGCCTCGAGCGGGCTGTGCAGCGCGGGTTCAGCCGCTGCGAGGGCCTCGCCCCAGCGCCGCTGGACCATGCCGAGCGCGGGGCTCGGCGCGGGGTCGGGGCTGCGCAGCGTCTCGAGCAGGGCGAAGTAGCTGCCGAAGTACAGCCGGCCGTGACCCCGGTAGAAGGCCCCGAGGGCGGCCTCGATCATCTCGGCCTTGGTCTTGGGGGTGTCCCCAGCGTCTGCATACGCCACGAGGCCCCCGATCAGCTCAGTGGGCCCGAGCAGCCGCGCTTGCAGCTCGTCCTCACACGCCGCGGCGCACAAGGCACGCAGGGCGCCTTCCAGTGTACCCGCGCGGAACGAAGCGACTGGCACCAAGGCGTCTCGCTCGAACCAGCTCTCGACGATCTGGCTCAGAATCCTGCCCAGGCTCCAGACGTCGGACGCGGCGCTGGGCGCCTCCCCACCCCGCACCTCCGGAGCGAGCCGCTCGGGGTCCAGTAGCGCCCACGGGATTGGGATCTCCCCGTCGAGCAACGGGCGAAACAGCGGCAGCTCGCGGGCCTTCTCGAATTCGAGGCTGCGCCGACCCCGGCCAGCGCTCGGCGGTACCGCTGCCCACCAGTCGATGATGTACACGTCGCCGAAGTTGCCGAGTAGCAGCGCGTCGACCTGCAGGTTGCCGTGAACGACACCGAGACGGTGCGCGGACTCGATGACCAGGCAGGCGCGAGAGAAGTCGCCAAGCAGACGCTCGAGAGGATAGTGAGTGGCGACGTCTGGGGCGCCGGCGGCCAGGTCGGCGAGGACTTCGACGAGGCGGTGCCCTTCATTGAAAGCCAGCACCAGGTAGGCGGGCTCCTCACACAACGCGTGGACGGCGAACAGGCCGGGGTGCTGCAACCAGCTGAGCGCAAACGCGGTTCGCACGAAGCAAGCACGCGCCAGCTCGGCATCCATGTCGGTACGCGGCCGTCGCAGGGTCACGGTGCGCTCGAGGACGGCGTCGTAGCCACGAAAGCTCTCGCTCCAAACGTCTCTGCGGATGGGCTCGCCAATGCTGAACCGTCCGCCAGGCAGCAGCTCCATTGTAGAAACGGCAGCGTCGGCCGAAGCCTCCTCGGCGGAGCGACTAGCGAAGCGGCCGGGCACGATCTCGCAATGTAGCGTCGTCGAAGACCCGGGTCCACGCCATGAGCAGGCGGACTGACATACTGCTAGCGTTACGCTCTAAGCTAGATTGGTTGTGAGCCAGGTTGGTTGCTGTCCGCTAGCTTGGTTGCTGTTCGCTAGCTTGGTTGCTGTTCGCTAGACTGGTTGCTGTTCGCTAGACTGGTTGCTGTTCGCTAGTCTGGTTGCTGTTCGCTAGTCTGGGCTCCTCGAGAATCCGATGGTCCGCGGGAAAGACATCCGTCGCGACGCGACACCAGAACCAGCGCATGCGGGCGCAGATGCGCCGGTTCCAGTCGCTGCCTCACACGACCCAGAAGAGACGCTGCCGGCGACAAACGCCCACACGTCGCTCGGCCTGGCGCTTCAGAGCCAGCCAGGTCGCTTCGAGTTGATTGGCCACCTCGATCAAGGTGGGATGGGTGAAGTGCTGCTCGCGGTAGACCAACCTCTGGCGAGGCAAGTCGCCGTCAAGCGCCTCCACGCCCGGCTGGAACACAACCTCGAACAGCGCGCGCGCTTCACGCGCGAGGTGCGCATCCAGAGCCGGCTCAATCACCCGGGTGTGGTTCCTCTGTTCGAAGCGGGCTCCAACCAAGGCCTGCCCTACTTCGCAATGAAGCGCGTGCGCGGGCGTGTGCTCAGCGAGATCTTGGCGTCATGCCGGCTGGGTGACGAAGCAAGCTTGAAGCGCTTCGATCAGTTCCGCTTGCTGCGCGACTTCAGCCGCCTCGCCTGGACGGTGGCGTTCGCCCACAGCCAAGGGGTGGTCCACCGCGACATCAAGCCTTCCAACGTGATGCTCGGCGACTACGGCGAAGTCTATTTGCTGGACTGGGGAGTCGCTAGTGAACGCCGGGGTGACATCTCGTTCGTGGCACCCGTCGACGGCGCTCCCGCCGAGCTGACAGACCCGCGGCACGCCCTCGGAACGCCGGCCTACATGTCTCCAGAGCACACGAGAGGCGGGGCGGATCTTCAGCCGAGCAGCGACGTCTTCGCGCTGGGCGCCATCCTCTTCGAGGTGCTCACCCACAAACGGTTGAACCCGGCCAGTGGTGCCAACGAAGCGATCCAGTTGGCTGGCACGCCCGCCAAACCCAGGGCGCTCGAGCTCATGGCGACGACCCACGTCGCAGACCACCTGCAGGACCTGGTCATCCGAGCGACAGCGTTCGCCCCTGAGGACCGCCCCAGCGCGCGGGAGCTGGCCACGAGCATCGAGCGTTTCCTGGCGGATCGAGTTGACAGCGAAGACCGTCGCGAGCGAGCGGGGGAAAAGCGAAGGCAGGCTATCGAGCTCCTCGCGCGCCGCGGCGAGGGAAACGTGCTCGCGGCGCTGCGCGCGCTCAACCACGCGAGCGCCCTCACACCGGACGACGACGACGCCCAGACGCTGCTTGCCCGCGTCCTGCTTCGCGCCGACCAAGCAGACCCTCGGTACGTGGAGGAACTGGGCTCGCGCCTACAGGCCCATCGCACCGACGCCGTTCGCTGGTCGCTGCGCGCCATGCTACCGGTCGCGGTATTCGTCGGGATGCTGGTGTGGCTCGCAGGCGGCCTGCCGCTGGCAATCCTACCCGCGATTGTCTCGTTCGCGCTGCTCGCTGCGTGGTTGACTCGAGCGAGCCGGCAGGCCCGTGTCCCGGACTGGCACTACTACGTCAGCGGGCCGCTCGGTGCCCTCGCCGCGGCTAGCCTCACAGTGGTCGCGGGACCGTTCGCGCTTCCGCCGCTCGGTGTCCTGGCCCACTTCCCACTGTTGTTCATGAACTCGAGAGCGGGGCGGCGGATGCGCGCGATCCAGATCACGATAGCGCTGGCCACCATCTATGTGCCGTTCGCACTTCAGCTGACCGGGGTGCTCCCGAGCAGTTATCACATGGAAAATGGCAGGTTCGTGATCACGCCCATAGGCTTCCAGACCTCTCCAGATCACCTGTGGTGGTTCGTCGCTGGTGGCTGTCTGGTTCTCACCATGGCGACACTGGTGTTTCTGGGACGCATGAGCCAGCAAATGGAGCGCGCCCAGCGGCAGCTGTTCGCCCAGCGCTGGGTACTCTCCAAGATGGTCCCTCGACTGGGTGCTCAGCTGGGCGCCTCGGAGCCAGCAACGAGCGAAGGCGCCGCTCCTCAGGCCACCTAGGCTCGCCTCGCGACCCATCGCGCGCTGGATGCCCGTCGGTGCGATGGGCAGGGTATGCTCCCCCGCGATGCCCGCGCTAAAGCAAGTTCTACTCCAGACCACTCCGCTCCAGGCCAGCCTGCTCAGACAGCTGGTGAAGCTACCGGCGCCGCTTCTGCGCAAGCTCTCAGGGGGACCACAGCCGCGCGTGGACGGGCAGCAGCTGGCGCCAGAGGTCGAGCTGCTCCTGGGAGCGCTTCGGCTCGCCGGGGAGTCCATGCCTGCGGACGACGCTGTCGACGACGCGCGTCGAGAAGTAGCGATCACCTGGCCAGCGCTGGGACCAGGCGCTCCTCCCATGTCGAGCGTGGAGGATACGTTCATCCCCAACGGCGCAGGCGCGCCGATGCGACTCCGCTCTTATATTCCACACGGTATTACAGAGCCGTCACCCGCCCTGCTCTACTACCACGGAGGTGGTTGGGTGCTAGGTGACATCGACACACACGATCCCGTCACCCGTTGCCTCGCAGGCGACATGCGGCTCCCGGTGTTCTCGCTGGACTACCGCCTCGCCCCAGAGCACCCATTTCCTGCGGCCATCGAGGATGCCCGGGCGGCGTTCGGCTGGCTACGGCGTCATGCTCCGCGATACGGTGTGGATCCGGGACGCATCGCGGTCGGTGGCGACAGCGCTGGGGGAAACCTGGCCGCAGTGACCTGCCAGGAGTGCGTACGGCACGAGGAGGAGGCGCCCCACGCCCAGCTGCTACTCTATCCAGGCACTGATTTCCGCATGCAAACTCGAAGCATGCAGCTATTCTCGAAGGGCTACGTGCTCGAACGGGCGAACGTGGACTGGTACCGTAAGCAGTATTTCGGGGGTCAGGACCCTACACTCGACCCACGAGCGTCGCCGCTGCTAGCCTCCAGCTTCGACGGCTTGCCTCCCGCCGTGGTCGTCACCGCTGGGTTCGACGTGCTACGCGACGAAGGCGAAGCATACGCGCAGGCGCTGACTAGCGCTGGCGTTTCCGTGGAGTACCAGTGCATCCGGGATCAGATCCATGGCTTCGCCAACATGGCGGGCGTCGTACCGAGCGCCCGCCAGGCGCTGCGCGACGCAGCCGCGAAGTTGAAGCGATTCTTGACCTCTTAGTGTCCTGTCTCCGTAGTTCGCGACAAAACTCGCTCACCCCCCAGGGGGGTGTGGGCGAGCGAGTTTTGCGCCTTCGCGCGTCTATTGAGACGAGGACCCCCTGCATCGACTTGTTCAGCGAATCACAGATTCGCCTCCAGCTCGCACGTCTCCCGATGTCGCCTCACGTGCGAGATTCGCACCCTGTCCGTCACACCCACGCGCCGCGCAAGCGCTGCATCACGACCAACCGTAGCGACATCAGCCCTGTCGGGCGAACGTTGCGTCTCACCCCCCAAACTTCAGAGCGGCAGCGAATACCTACGTAATCCCGAATAGTTCGCCCGCAACTACTGGCTCGCGCATGCAAGACTCGCCCTTGCCCTAGCCAAGCTGTGCTTTACTGTCCCGAGTTCGTGGACTCGAAGCCTCATAGCGCCGACGCCCTGCTACCACCGCGACCAGCTTCGAGCGACGCGGATGGTATTGGACCCACGCATCCTGCCTCCCACATCGCGCCGCGACGCGATGCGAGTCCACCCATGACTCCAAGCGAGCAGCGCAGCAACTCGCTCGCTCGGTTGCGCGCGGCCACGCTCGATCTGGAGCGGGAGATCTGTCGCAAGGAGGTCGAGCAGGAACGGCTCTCCAAGGAGATGACCGAGGTGCGCACGCTGCTCGTGCAGCAGCACCGCGCCTTGGAGACGCTCAAAGAACAGCTCGAATCGGAGCGCACTCACGCCGCAGACAAGCTGAAGGCGGCAGAGCAATCCAGCCAGAGCCTGCAGGACGAACAAGACGCCTTCCTCGCGCTGCTCCTGGATGAGCACGAACAGGAGCTGGAGAAGCTACGCCAGGAACGGGATGACGCACTCGCCCAGAGCGCGATGGCGGAGCACACTCGGCGACGCGTCTCGGTGGAGCAGGACCTGGCGGCACGCATCGATTGGCTGCGCGGTGAATGCGATGCGGCGCGGAGCGCCTCCGACGAAGCCGAGAAGCGGGCGGACGCCGCCGAGCGGCGCTTCGGTGACGCTGAGGCCGCGTTGACGCAGGCACGGAGCGAGCTCGGCAGTGTCCGGCGTGAGCTCGCTTCGATGCGCCAAGAACTCACCGAAGCTCGGTTGGGCGTGGCGGAGGCAAAGTCCGAGGCCCAAGACGCACGGCGCGCTCGCGATCGGGCCCAGGAGCAGCGAGACCGGGCCGTCGAAGAGATTGAACGCCTGCGAAACCTGATTTCCGGTACGGACTTGCGCCAGCGCCCGACGGACCCGGCGCAGAAGGTCGTGAAGGTCCCCCGCTCCGAGTCTCCGACCCCCGTCGCTGCCCCGGACCCCAGCACTGCGAAGCGAACCGCACCTGCAGTCCCACGCCCCGAGCAGCAGCCCGAGTCGGACTCGGAGTCGAAGATCGCCCTCGGTCGGGTCGACTTGCGAAGCAGTGCGTCGAAGCTACGCCCCGCCAAGCCCGTGGTCGCCGACGGCAACGAATCCACACGGCAAACCAAACCCACCACGCCGAGCATGCCCGCGATGCGGGCTCAGCCAGGCTCCGGCGACCTGGAGACGCTGCCCCCACCACCCCTCGCAGGGGAGCCAGAGTTCGAGGTCGGCCACGCCACGGCGGAAGACGTGCTCGCTCCGCTGACCGAGGAGCACCTCGACGCGGCCGCCCTCGACATGACGCGTGACCTGGCCTGGGAGGGCGTGGACGAGCCCGGCCCCGAACCCACGGAGCGTCGCTCGTCGCGGCCAGTGGGTCCCGCAGAGCGCCCGCCTGTGATGCGCAAGAAGCCGCTGCTCGAGCGTTCGCCTGGCGGCTACTCGATGCCGCCGGACGCCTCGGGAACGATCGAAGTGCTGCACCCGATCGGCCCGAACAAGCGCTGAGACACCGCCCTGTTGCGACATCTTGCCTCTCCGACGCGGCCCCGGATGTTTGCGCCTCACGAGCGCATTGGCTAAGTCGCGTCGGTGAATTCCGCCGCGTCCAAGGCGCCCGTGTACCGCTCGTGGGCGGTGCTCGCGCTGGCCCTCTCGAGCATCTGGGCGCACATGATCGCGCTGTTCGTGGTGGTGATCGTGATCATCAGCGCCGCCGCGCTCCCCAAGCTCGACGCACACGCCAAGCGCCTGCTCTACGCCATCCATGGCCTGGCCCTGGTGGCGAGCTTGGTCGGCCTCGTGCGCTTCGTCATTCGAGATGCCGTGCCCGGTGTCGTGGAGGCGGGAGATCGGGCGGCGAGCAAGCAAGCGGTGTCCAAGCTACGCGGCCTGGTGGTAGCCGAAGACGTGCTGCGCCGCCTGCACCGGGTGGACCCGGATGGCGACGGCGTGGGCTCGGCTGCTCGAATTCCTGAGCTGGGCGGCGTCGTTCCATTGCGCGACCAGAAGCCTCTCGAGGCGCCGCTGCTCAATCGTGAGCTCAGCAAGTTGGTCGACACGCCCCTAGGGCAGGCTGCCCATGGCGGCGCCTACCTGTACCTGATCTGTCTCCCGACCTCTGAGGGTGGCTGGACGGCGCGCGCCGGAGAGCCCGTCGACGAAGAGCAGGCGGAGAGACGCTGGGTCGGCTACGCTTGGCCTTCTGCGGAAACTCACGGCTTGTACGATGCGTACTTCATCGACGAGCACGAACGGATCCTCGTTTTCGCCAACAACGCGCCAGGCACTCCCCGCTATCTGGGGCCCGAGCATCCACCGAGCTGTGATGCGGCGTTGAACGGAAAAGAGGACTGGAAGGTCTGGCAAGGCAAGAAGCCACGGGATCACCTGCCAGGCGACAAGCGATAGAGCACCAAGACCATGAGCCAGCCGGACGAAGACGACATCCAGATCGGAGAGCGATCCGAGCAGGCCGACGGCCGTTCTGATCTGATGGAGAAACCAGGCGACCCGCCGATCGTAGCGCGTATGGTGATCGAGATACGTTCAGACGGCTCCCGCACCCTGGCCCGTGGCGCCCTCGAGGAAGTGATCAGCGGCGAAAAGGTGGCGATCGAAGCCCACGGCACGACGCCGATGGCGCTCGCAGCGAGCCTGACCAAGAGCTTGCTCACCGCCCCACTCCTCGCGGCCGAGCTGTTCGCCAAGGCGAATCCCGAAGGGCGCCCACGCCTCTTTGCAGCCCCCAAACAGGCTGACGCCAAGGCGGACCGCGGCGGGCTACGCGGCGCGGTCAAGGGCACGGCGAGGCGCGCCATGAAGCGGCTGCTGCGCCGCGACACCCGCGAAGACGACTGACGATGAGCGACGACGAGCCGGTCCCCGAAGAAGCGACGGACGCACCGGCTGATGATTCCGCAGGGCAAGAGCCTCGAGGTCATCGGCGGCGCTGGTTGAGCTGGCTGTTGCAAGCTGGCGTGGTGGTGTTGATCTACGTCGGTGCGAGCACCTGGCGCACCCACTCGCTGCTGCCAACCGACGGCACGGTGCAAGCCCCGGATCTGCGCCTGCAGAACCTCGACGGCACGCGATTCGACCTTCGAGATTTGCAGGGCAAGCGTGTACAGGTCCATTTCTGGGCCACGTGGTGCACCGTCTGCCGTCAGGAGTTCGGGGCGCTGAACGCGGTATACGAGAACCTCGGGCAAGACGAAGCCATGGTGTCCATCGTGGCAGACTCCGAAGATCCTGGAGCCATCGCCCAGTTCGTGAAGGAGCACGGAATCAAGTACCCGGTACTGCTCGGTAGCCCTGACGTGATGCGCGCCTACCGGATCGAGGCGTTTCCGACGAACTACTACCTGGACACTCAGGGGCGTATTCGTGGGACGGACGTTGGAATGAGCACCCGCTGGGGCATGTCCAAGCGGATTGGCTGCGCCCGCTAGCCCCTTGACTGCTTAAGCACGCCCTCGGCCTGGCTTGGTGTAAAACCAGCCCATGCCGACGCCACTCTCCGACCTCGCACACGGCTTCCGCCAGAAGTACCTCGACCACGCTGAGCTGACCGATCAGCTGCGAGCTTGGGCCAACGCGTATCCGAACCTGGCGCGGCTAGAGAGCATCGGCCAATCGGGCGAAGGCCGGGACATCTGGCTGCTCATCGTTGGGCCCGAGCCGGACCGAAGTCGCCCCTGCGTGTGGGTCGACGGCAACATGCACGCGTCCGAGGTGATGGGTTCGAGCGCGGCGCTGGGCATCGCCGAGGACATGCTCAGGCTGCACCTCGAGCCAGATGCTGAGCTCCATGGATTACCAGCGCACGTTCGCCAGCAGCTCCGCAAGGTGCTGTTCTACGTCGTGCCGCGCATCTCCCCCGACGGCGCGGAGGAAGTGCTCAGGTCGGGACGCTGGTTACGTTCGGTTCCGCGCGATAACAGACCAGACGGCGGACAGCCGCGCTGGAAGCTGGGAGACGTGGACGGGGACGGTCGGTCTCTTTTGATGCGCAGGCAGGACCCGTGCGGCGACTTCGTGGCGACCCGCGACGGCCGAATGCGGCGACGCCGCCTGGAGGATCCGGGCCCTTACTACGTCGTCTACCCCGAGGGCACCATCGAGCACTTCGACGGCGTACACGTGCCCGCCCCCACCATGCTCAGCGATCACGCGCCCGATCTGAATCGCAACTTTCCATGGACCTGGGCCCCCGAGCACGAACAGCTCGGTGCCGGCGATTTTCCCGGTAGCGAACCCGAGTCCCGCGCGGTGCTCGAGTACACGACGCGCCTGCCGTCGCTGTTCGCCTGGTTGAATTTCCACACGTTTGGCGGAGTGTTCATCCGCCCCCGAGGTGACGTCGCCGACAACAAGATGGATCAAGGAGACCTGGCGATCTTCAAGCAGATCGAAGCGTGGGCGACCGAGCTCACGGGTTATCCTGTGGTGAGCGGCTACGAAGAGTTCACCTACGAACCAGACAAGCCGCTGCGCGGCGACATGAGCGACTACGGCTACCATCAGCGTGGCGCGATCGCCTACGTGTGCGAGCTGTGGGACTTCTTCAAGCAGATCGGCATGGAGCGAAAGCACCCCTTCGTTCACGCGTACAGTCACGCGACCGAGGAGGACCACGCGCGAGCCGTGGAGTGGGACAAGGAACACAATCACGGCCGCGTGTTCCAGCCCTGGAAGGCGTTCTCCCACCCGCAGCTCGGCAAGATCGAAGTCGGTGGGCTCTTGCCCCTCGTCGGCATTTGGAACCCACCGTACGAGCGCATCGACGAGCTGTGCCAGGCCCAGAGCGCATGTTTCCTCCGGGTAGCGGCACTGTGCCCGAGCCTCGAGCTCAGCGTCCAGCAGCAGCACCTGGGCGGTGACGTCTATCGGCTGGATTGTCGCCTTGAGAACCGAGGCTACCTAGCGACCTACGGCATCCCGTCTGCCAAGAAGCTGGACTGGAACACACCTCCCTGCTTGGAGATCGAGCTACCGGCCACCGCCGAGCTCGTGAGTCCCAGCGGCCGCATCCAGGTGCTGCCTCACCTCGAGGGTTGGGGGCGAGGCTACTACGCCTCCGCCGTGCACTACCCGCGCAGCACCAGTGGGAGCGTCGCTGTGCGGAGCTTCGTCGTGCGCGGCCATGGGCAGGTGGAGCTGCGGGCGGGCTGCCCGCGGGTCGGCTACGTCACCCATCAGCGCGACCTGGGCTAGTGCGCCCTCGAGCGGGAAATCCTCCCGAACCACGTGCCTCTCGCCGCGCGCTGGCTCATGCTTGCCCCGCCGGACGATCAGCGCGGGCAGTCGAACCATGGATGCGATCTATCAGAGCGAAGTGAACAAGCAGGTCGAGCCTGCGAAGCCCGGTGAGTTTCAGCCACTCAACCTGGGCGGGCTCGAGGTCTGGCCCCCGGTAGTGCTTGCCCCGATGGCTGGGGTGACGAACTATCCGTTCCGCGCGATCTGCCGGGAGTTCGGCGCCGGCTTGTACGTCAGCGAGATGATCACCGCTCGCCCCTTGGTGGAAGGCCGGGACAAGACACTGCGGCTCGCCGACTTCGGCCCCGACGAGTCTCCTCGGAGCCTCCAGCTGTACGGGGTCGATCCCTACTACGTCGGGGAGGCGGTGAAGCGGCTGGTGGGAGAGGGCCGTGTCGATCACATCGACATGAATTTCGGATGCCCGGTGCGCAAGGTCACGCGCAAGGGGGGCGGCGCCGCGATCCCCGTCAAGCCGCGGCTCCTGCGCAACATCGTGCGAGCAGCCGTAAGCAACTCGGAGCACATCCCGGTCACGATCAAATTCCGTATCGGAATCGACGAAGCACACCACACATTCCTGGACACTGGGCGCATCGCTGAAGACGAGGGCTGCGCCGCGGTCGGGCTGCACGCCCGCACCGCCGCCCAGCTGTACGATGGCGAAGCCCGCTGGGACGCGATCGGTACCTTGAAATCCGAGGTGCGTATCCCGGTGCTGGGCAACGGCGATATCTGGGAAGCCGAAGATGCCCTGCGCATGATGCGGACCACGGGCTGCGACGGTGTGATCGTCGGCCGAGGGTGCCTCGGCCGCCCTTGGTTATTCCGCGATCTGGCGCACGTGTTCGACGGCCGCCCACCAGCGAACCCGCCGAACCTCGGGGATGTCATGGCGATCATGCTGCGCCACGCAGAGCTGCTCGCGTCCTGGTTCAGCGAGGCGATGGCCGTGCGCTCGTTTCGCAAGCACACGACCTGGTACACGAAAGGGTTCCGTGGCAGCGCAGCGCTGCGCGGCACCTTCATGAAGATCGAGAGCCTTGACGATCTGCGACGCGTCGCGAGCAGCGTCGATCCACAGCAGCCCTTCCCACCGACCGCCATGCGCGTTCCGCGAGGCAAGAGCTCCGGGACCCAGCAGGTCACGCTTCCGGACGGTTACCTGGACGACCTCGAGGACGACACTCCTCCCGACGCGTCCGCTGAGGACGCCACGAGCGGCGGCTGACCTCGCTCGGTCCAACGCCCGAGCGGGTCTCTAGGGGCGTCCCCTCAGGGGGAATTCACCCGGAAATGCAGCGAGGCGCCGTTGACCTCCTGGCGCGGGACCTCGACACCAGCGGGGGAACCGTGAAACGCGAGCATTTCCCCGGCCGCCGCGAGCCAGGTGCTGACAATTCGTCCCGGGCCAATCCGGGGATTTCTGCCCCTTTGTGAGCGCGCCGAGGAGCCTCCTGCCAAACCGGCACGGGCTCGGCGCTACCAGCGAAAAACCCAAGTTGGCTGAGTGCTTCCCTACAGCTAGACTCCGGGGACGGTCATGGAGGGCATCAAGGCTTCAGTCGCTGAGCGAGGGTCACTCTTGGAGTGGCGCTGGACGCCATTCTTCGCCTTGCTCACCCTGGCGCTGGTCGCGAGCTTGATCACGGCGTTGCTGGTCCCTTCCACTCCCGCGCAGCTCTTCGCCACGCCCGAGATGACCCAGCGCATGGGCAAGCGCCCGGGGATCCCGACTCAGAGCGGCATCGGCAGCACACTCGCCGTCGACGACTCGGATGACTCCAACGGTCAGCCGCAGGCGTCCACCACGACACGGCGCGGAAGTCTCCAGCGGCTCGCCGATCGGAACCGTGCAAGGCGGCCCCGCCCCGCGCCACCCCCTCGCGGCACGGCAGAACCCGTGCGACGCGAGATCCCGCCAGCTCCAGAGCCCGAGATCGGTCACCTCTCCAACGATCGTGAAGAGGAGGACGAGCCCACCCCCGCCGATCAACCGGACGAGCCGCTGGAGGAGGACGAAGCAGATCCACCCGGAAACGGTGCTGGAGGCGCTGGCCAGGAAGCGGACAGCGAGGACGAGGAAGGCCCCCCTGCCCCCGGAACGCGGCCCAAGCTGTTGAACCCCGGAGTGCTCCGCACCATCCCCGGCCTGCAGCGATAGACGCGATCCGAACTCAACCGGCCTTGCGCGGTATGCTGATGATGTTCTCGATCAGCACCCGCTTCATGCCCGTGAACTCGCTCAGCCGATCGAGCCGGTCCTCGCCATAGGACAGGTTGATGATAGCGAGGTCCAGATCGCAAATGCGCGCCAAGCTGGCAGCCTTCTGCGCCAGTTCACCAGGATCGTCGAACTCCTCTGACATGGCTTTGAGCCCCTCAGAGCGTATCAGACTCATCACCGCCTCCACCCAGTATGCAGGCAGCCCGATGCGCACGTGAGCGAGCCCGATGCGCACTCGAGACTCACAGTACGCCTCCCCGTACTCGCCAGCGAACAGTTCACTCATCCACTGACGGTGCGTGCGCTTGAGCTGATCCACTCTGCCTTCCAGGAATTTCGCTGTCTCCGCGTGGCGCCCCAGCGCCTCGTAGAAGGCGTTGGTGATGGCGGGACCGAGCCTGTCGAAGATCGGCGCAAGGCTCTTCAGGTTTGCAGCGTCTTGGTCGGCGAAACCCAGGAACTGCTTCAACCCATCGAACGTGGCATGGGTCGGGCTCATTCATTTCCCCCCGGTATCGCGATTAGCGTCTCCATGAGGTCGATACCGCAGCGCAGCTGCTCGGCCCATGCAATGAAGCGACCCACGAGCTCCTTGCCTGGAAACCGAGCGCCGTGCTGTGGTGCGATCATCTCGATATCGAGCCCCTTCGCCATGTTCGCCCAGAGACGCATCGCCGCATTCGAAGCCATGTAGCGCTCGTGGAAGCCTTGCATGAACTCGAGGTGCTGGTCGAAGTTGGTGACCACGTCATAGTCCTGCCCAAGCGACGCGCCGAGGTCCCCTGTGTAGAGGATCTTCGAGACAGGGTCGTAGAGCTGGATGTTTCCGCAGGAATGCAGAAAGTGAGCGGGCAGGATGTACAGCTCTTGTCCACCGAGGTCCATCCGCATGCCTTGATCCGGCACTCCCTTCAGGCGATCGACCACCAGCCGATCCAATCCGAAGTGGGGTATGAAACGCTTCCAGATCGCCGGTGTGTATGCGACGGCATCCGTGGTCATCAGCCACCCATTGGTCGCCGCAACGATGTCGGGATCCTGGTGTGACAGGAAGATGTACTTCAGCTCCGCGCCTCGGAGCACCGAGGTCGTGTCCGAGAGGACGCGGGAGTAGATCTTGTGACCGCCGGGGTCGAGGATCATACCTTCGTTCCCGTGCACCACGACGTGTTGATTGGCAGGCACCGCCTCACCCTGGTCGAACACCGGCAGCAGGACGTTCCTGTGCTCGCCACTCTCGAACAATACGCTCGTTCCGCTCATCTTTGCCTCCTCAGTCCCCAACCGCGCTGGTAGCTGCGATCAACTCTTCAAGTGCCTCACGGATATCCCTCGGAAGCGGCTGTTCAGCGGTCACCCCCAACGTGAGCTGGGTATCTCCCACCGCGAGCCGCACCCCGGTCAGCCAACGTCCGTCGAACTCGACGCACACAGTATGAGAGCGTCCAGGTGACATTTGAGCCGCCTGATCGAGCGCCAGCATCAGCCGACCTCCAATCCCCTCTGCGACGTCCGCCGAGAGTCGACCGCGCGCAGCCACCACCAGGCCTTGAGGCTCCATCAAGAAGGCCGAGTCGGCCTGAGCGATCCCGAGGCATCCGTCGAGCAGCTGGTTCCATGCGTCAGCACCAAAGGTGCGGTTCCTGCGCTGTGTCAGGTCAACGCTGCCCGGCAGGAAACGACGGACGTCAAACCGCACATAGCGGGGGCGAGGGTCGAGGCGCAGGCTGTTGGGTCCCGCTTCACGCAGGCGACGGGACAATTGCACCGCGAACTCCAGGTCAGAGGAGGGCACGCTCGGGTCGTACGACATCTTGCTTCTCCATTGGGGTAAGTTGATCCATCAGGCTTTCCACTTCGGAAGCCAGCACTTCGAAGCGTCGAGCTTCAGGTGAAACGGGCCCTGAGAGGAACCCGACGGGGAGCCCACGCAGGCTCGCGTCCGCGAACACGTTTGCGCGCGGAATCGTCGTATCGGTCACAGTTTGAAAGCTGCTCCAGATATCCATCATCACGGCGTGGGAAGCATCGTTGTCTCGCTCGACCATCGTGGGCAGGATCCCGAGCAACTGCAGCTTCGGGTTCTCCGCACCACGTACGCGATCGATCACCCTGAGTACTTGCGAGGTCGAGCGCAAGGCCAGGGGCTGGGCCTGAAAGGGGATCAGCGCGAAGTCCGCGAGCGTGAGAGCCGCGCGCGTGATCAGGCCGAGCCCGGAAGGGTTGTCCAGCACGGTGATGTCGAAGCCCGGTTCGACCTTGGCGAGGCTCGAGTCCAGCACACCCCCAGAGGCCAGCGCGAGTTCGAAATCGCACACGTCCGCCGGATCCAGGCGACCGCGAGGGAACAAGGCCAGGCGCGGCACCTTCGTTGGCAGGATGGCCTCCTCGGGC
>JAUILJ010001004.1 GCA_030433055.1 Polyangia bacterium | reverse complement strand
ATGTCCTGTTGGGCTTTGGGGCGGGTGCGGTGTTGGTCAAGGGTGGTCATTCGGAGTCTGCGCGTGTCTCGGATCTGCTGCGAACAGCAGACGGTGAGGAGTATTGGTTCGAGAGCGACCGTATCGATACTCGGTCTACGCACGGCACCGGATGCACGCTGGCGTCAGCGATAGCGTGCGGAATCGGCGAAGGCCTCACGCTTCAGCACGCGGTGAGCCGCGCCCGTGAGTACGTGATGCAAGGCCTGCGGCGCGCCCCCGGCTTTGGTCATGGCCATGGTCCCCTTGGGCATTATCCGCTCAGCGGTGACTAGTGGCTTTCGCGCCTGCAAGCGCCGTGAGCAAGACTCGCTATCGCGCCGGACGGACGTGCGACCGTGCGGCGCTTTGTCTTGGATTTTCGGCTATGTCCAAGCATCTCGTCTGGCGCTGAGCCGGGCCACTCCAAGCAGGACGAGGAAGGCGTATCGTCAGGACACCGTATGCCCAGGCCATGACGAAACGAATTGCATTGCTTGCAGCGCTGGCGTTCGCAGCCAGCGGCTGCTCAGGGTCTGACGGCGGTGGCGGAGGTGGTGGTGGCGCGGAGGATCTGTCAGAGTTCAGCGCCTACTGCACCGGGACTCTGCTGGTTGATTACGACGTGCAGATCGCCTCGGGTTCAGGCTCCTGGACTGGTAGTAGCCAGGACGCCTTCATGGCCCCGGCGGGCACCCACTTCTTGGTCTCACCGGCGTTTGGCAGCTGGGAAGGCTACGTCACGTATTCGGACGGCAAGGCGGCCAGAATCGACAGCGACTTCTCAACCGGTCTGGTCAAGGACAAGGACTTCACTTCCGACTGCGCTGTCGACGAGAGCGTCCGAGGAGCGAACGTGCTCCTGCAGGACGCGACGTTCTACGAAGACGAGACACTCAGCGGGGAGCCCTGCACGCTGCCAGCAACCACGGTGCTTGAGCAGTTCGGGTTCTCCAGCTTCGGGGGGCCAGCGAGCGTCAGCGCGTCCGCGATCAAGGAGACGTGCGGCTGGGACCAGGCCTATTCTGACGATATCGCCTACGCGGAACTCATCCCCAAGTAGCAGCGCGCGGCGCCTGGACCCGCGCCCAGAGTCCGATGCCCTGTGTGGGGCGAGCCTGCCGCAGGATACTGCGCTTGACGACACGCCCACACAGGGTTGAGAGGGAACTCGGAGGTCGGCGTGGAAATCCTTGAGAGCTACTTGAGTGGGAAATGGGTGCGAGGCGAGGGAGCTGGCAGTGAGCTTCACAACCCCACCACGGGAGAGGTCGTCGCCAGCTGTTCGTCACAGGGACTCGATCTCGCGGCCGCGCTCCAGTTCGCTCGAGAGGTTGGCGGCGCGGCGCTCCGTGAACTCACCTTCGCGGAGCGAGGCGCCCTCCTCGAGCGCATGAGCCAGGCGATGCACGCCCAGCGCGAGCCCCTGATCGAGCTGGGGGTGTCGAGCTGCGGCAACACGCGCAGTGACGCGAAGTTCGATCTCGACGGCGCGTCGGGAACCCTCATGGCCTACGCCGAGCTGGGCAAGGAGCTGGGCGACCGTCGTATCCTCGAGGATGGCCCGCCGATCGACATCGGCACCGGCTCGCGGCTACAAGGGCGCCACGTGCGCCTGCCGCTGCGCGGCGTGGCCGTGCACATCGGCGCGTTCAACTTCCCCGCCTGGGGTTGGGCCGAAAAGGCGGCCTGCGCCTTGCTCGCGGGTGTGCCCGTAGTCACCAAGCCAGCGACGGCGACTGCACAGGTCGCCTACCATAGCTTCAAGGCCGTGATCGAGGCCGCCGCCGTTCCTGCTGGCGCGCTTTCGTTACTCTGCGGAAACCCGGGCGATCTGCTTTCCCACCTTTTGTGGAGCGACGTCGTGGCGTTCACCGGGAGCAGCCACACCGCGCGGGGGATCCGCGGGATGGACAACCTGCTCGATCGGGGGGTGAGGGTAAACGTCGAGGCAGATAGCCTGAATGCAGCCGTTCTGCTCACCGGCGCGAAGGACGCCGCGTATGACGCGTTCATCCGCGACGTGCACCGCGACATGACCCAGAAGGCTGGGCAGAAGTGCACCGCGATTCGCCGTATCTTGGTGCCCGCGGGCGATCTCCAGCGAGTACGTGAAGCGCTCTCGGAGCGACTCAGCGAGACGCGCATCGGGGATCCAGCGATCGAAGGCGTACGCGTCGGTCCGCTCGCGACCAAGCGCCAGCAGGCGGACGTGAGAGCCGCGGTCGACAAGCTGCTACAGGCATCGCAGCTGGCATGGGGCAAGTTGACTGGCTTCGAACTCGAGGGCGCTGACGCTGAGCGAGGCGCGTTCGTGGCACCGCTGCTACTCGAGGCGGGCGACGCCGGTCCAGACCACCCAGTGCATCACATCGAGGCGTTCGGACCCGTGGCTACCCTGATCCCCTATGACGGTTCCGTGGGGCAGGCCGCACAGCTCGTGCGCGCCGCTTCCGGTAGTCTCGTGACGAGCGTCTACGGAGACGACCGTGGCCTGACCGGCGAGCTGCTGCTCGAGCTGCTGCCCTACAACGGTCGGGTGGTCGTGACCGACTCCAAGATCGCCGATCGCGCCCCCGGGCCGGGCACCGTGATGCCCCAGCTGCTGCACGGCGGACCCGGGCGAGCAGGTGGCGGCGAGGAGCTCGGTGGCCTCCGAGGCCTCGAGCTGTACCAGCAGCGCACGGCCGTTCAGGGCAACGGTCCCCTGATC
>JAUILJ010000083.1 GCA_030433055.1 Polyangia bacterium | reverse complement strand
CCAGCTCTGCTGGATGGCTTGCCACACCCGCGGGTCGCCGATTCCATACTTCGCCAGCGCCCGCTCGACCTGCTCCGGCATCACCACGATCTCCGCCGCGAGCATCGCGTAGTCGCCCATGGAGAGCTGCGGAATATCAGCGATCGGGGCCGACGGAGCTGGCGCTGCAGGCGCCGGAGCTGACTGAGAGACGAAGAAACCACCGACCGCCGGAGGCTCTGGGGGCGCGACGTTTCCCGGCGCGGAAACGGGCGGGGGTGCTGCGGGCGGAGGCGCGGGCGGCTGCGCAGAGCTCGGCGGCGCAGACACCAGCGGGGGCGGAGCAACGGCGCCTGAACTCGGCATCGGCGGGACACTCTCCACGCTGATCGGTGGACTCACCGACGCGGGTACACCACTCGGTGTTGGCAGCGGCGGAACGCCGGAAATCGCGGGCATCGGCGGCACCGCAGGCGTATAGGCAGGCATGGGTGGCACCGCTGAAGAAACAACGGGGGCAGCGATGGGCGGCATCGGGGGAACCCCTGGCGGCGCCGAAGCAGCGCCCACCAAAGGCGGCGGCTGCACGAGGGGCGGCGGCGCGGGAACTCCACTTGGCTGAGGAGGAGCCGCCCCCGCCTGCTCTTGTTGCCAGCGAAGGTACTCCCAGTCACCTGACTCGTTGCGCCGCGCCTCCCGTGGGGCGGCGACCGCAGGCGCAGACTGCAATCCGAGCTGTCGTTCCGCTTCAAGGCGGTTTTGCAGGAACCACTGCGTATACCGCTGATAGAGTTCGTAGTTCTGGCGCTGGATCTGCTCAGAGAGGTGAGTCAACCACGTGACGAGTTCCTCCTCCCATTGCTGCTGGTTCAAGCCAGCCTCTTTCAGCACCGAGTCTCGGGGCATCCCGGCATCGAGCCGCGCTGACACGACGGCGAACTTCTCAAGCGACAGCACACTCGACACGGCGGGAACTATATCCAAGGCGTGCCCAACAGGGCTACCGAGCAGGGCGATCCTTGGTACCTTCTGGGGGAGGCCATGGGCAAGGTAACAGCCTGCAAGACGGATTGCGTCACCAAGAAGTCCAACCACAACTGCGTGGGTTGTGCGGTGAGCGTGTGTACGACCCCGGCGGCGCCGAGCCCGCTCCCGCTCCCTTACCCGACCACCGGGATGGTGTCCGAGGGCATCACGGACCAGGCGATGCGCACCAAGATCGAGGGTGCGGACGTGATGACCGTAGGGTCGGTCATGAGCAAGTGCCACGGCAATGAGCCCGGCACGCTCAAGGAGACCCTCAGCCTCAACACCGGTGGGCCGACGTTCCCCATCATGGGCGCGCCGACCGTGCTCATCGAGCTGGGCATGGCTGGCATCACCGGTAGCCCGGGGCAGATGAACAAAGGAATCACCGTGGGCGCTGGAGGCTCCGCGAGCGGCGCAGGTGGCGGCGCAGGCGGCGGCGGTGGCGGCGGCGGTGGCGCGGGCGGCCCTGGGGGTCCCAGCAATCAAGGTCCCTCCGGTGGCGGTGGCAGCGGCGGTGGCGGGAGCAACTCAGCGGCTGCGCCTCCGCCAGCAGGAGTCAGCCAGCGAGAGGCGGACCTGGCCGCTGCGCCAGGCAACAGCCCGGAGCAGGTTGCCGCGCGGCAAAAGGTCGCAGACGCGTTCTACGCAGAGCAATGTCCAGGCATGAGCCAAGCCGACATCGCATCCCATACCCGCGGCATCGACATGAACCAGCCCGTACGCACGGTGACCGTCCCACCGAGCGGCGGCGGGCCCAACGGCGACCAGCTCCATCAGCATTCGTTCCCTGGCGGCTCCACCGGCCAGTACTTCGCGACCGACCAGAGCACCACGCCCGGCCAGCTGGGCATCAACGATCGCGTGCTCGTGCCGGCCGACGGGAACACCCCACCCCGAGTCGTGCCCCGCGAGGAGCGGTCGTACACCGTTGCGGACGACCAACCTGCCACGGGGCTCCAGAGCACAGCCGCGCCGGTCACGGACACGTGGTCGCACAGCGGTGAGCCCAAGGACACCCCTGGTGGTGGGCAGCAGACGTTCATCCCGCGAGGCAACCAAGGCGGTGTCTCGCAGACGAGCCCGTGAGCCCTGCGCCGCGCCCCAATCCTTGGTAGGACTCGGATCTCATGGTCAAGCCGAACATCATCCAGAGCAAGCTGACCTGGCGCTTCATGCTGCAGGACGCGCAAAAGCGCACCGACGACATGCTCAAGGCCGATCCCAGCTGGCACATGGCCGTGGTGATCAAGCGTCAGCTCGATTTCATGGAAGAGTGTACCAAGGGCTCCCGCTCCCCCACGGCTGAGGAAGCGGATCGCATCACCCTCGGTCCAATTGCCGCTCGGAATTTTGAGGAGAGCGATCCCGAGTATGCCACCTGGCTCAAGGAGCTGGACTACGGCTTTCGGGTGAGCTGGAATCGGCTCCCCTGAAGCAGGGCGTCCGCGGTCAGCGCGCCGGACGAACGCCGCGCCTCACCCCAAGCACTGGCTGAGCGCGAGCTCGGGGTTGGGGGTTAGGCGGCACCGCGCTGGGCGGCACCGCACGGCCACTCTTCGAGGCGCTTGGCTACTTCTGCCAGCGACGCGGGAAGTCGATGTACAGGATCGCTCCGCCTTCGAGATCCGTCTTGTAGCGCATCTTCGGCTCGAAGCCGCCGCCGCGAATCGTTACCGTGAGGATCACGCGGCCGCTCAAGTCTTCGAGCTTCACACCCGACAGAGCGGAGTCCTTGTCGTCCTGGTGCTGCTTGAACAGGTTCTTGGTGTCCTCGGTGAGCTTCGCGCCAGTCAGCTGGTAGCGCACCACCGTGCCACCGCTGCTGGATGACAGCTCGACGGGTGCGTTGAGCCGAATCACCACGCGCTCGGTGTCGGAGTCGACTCGTTCGACCTCGGCCGAAGTGACGATGATCTCGAACTTCTCGTCCGCTCCCAGGGCCTTGTGGGCCGGGCAGCCGCCGTACTCGGCCGCGCCGACATCGTCGGGACAAGCGTCGTACTCGTCGGGGATCTTGTCCTGATCCGTGTCCAGCTCGGGCTCGGGACAGCCATTCGGAGTGTGACCGCCGTTGCGTGCGAAGCCGGCAACCGTCGGACAATCGTCCTGCCAGTCCATCAGACCATCGTCGTCGTGGTCGAAGTAGTGCTTCGGGCAACCCATGCGGGCCTTGTCGCTCTCGGGACGTGACGGCCCTGCTTCTTCAGGACACGCATCGATGGCATTGCGGATCTTGTCGCCGTCGGTGTCGCCGGGACCGTTGTCGAGCGACGCTTGCGCATCCGGTGCCGGCGAGTAGGCCACGCTGAGCACACCGCGAGTGGCGGCGCCGGGGGACTGAGTGAGGCCTGGGCCGGCCGCAGCGCCAATGACGATGTCGCCTGCACGGTATTTCAGGCCGAACAGGGCACCGCCAGGGGTCGTGCGCTTCGAAAACAAACTCCCGAACTGGGAATCGAACGTGCTGTAGCCGTAGACCTCGGCGCTAGCCTGGAGCGCGTCCTTCAAGAACAACAAGCCTAGCCCTGCGGAAAATGTAAGGGAAGGACCGGTCTCCAATGAGCCCGAAAAGTAGTCCTTTCGCGCGAGATAACCCCCCGACGCGGAGTAGATCAGGTCCCCCAGTCGACCGCTGAGCAAGAGCTTCGGATTCGCGCGGAACGAGCCGTCGCTCGCCAGCTCATCCTCGCTACCGATCGGGATCCAGGTGTCGACGCCGAGCCCAATCGCGATGGGATCGAGGCGCGTGCCGATTAGGTTCAGCCGTGCCCCCACACGAGGGTCGGCAAACACGCCGCCCCCGGGCTCGTTCGCCGCGCCGACCTGACCGTCCTGGTAAGGAACGAACGGGAGGTCGAAGTTGAGCAGCAGGATGTCCTCGATGGCGAGGCTGAGGTCTGCGTGGGTGTAGAACTGATACTTGTTTACCCGACGTTTCTCCGCGGTAACGGGGTCCTGACGGATAAAGGGGGCGGAGAACGCCCAGCTCCCGAAGGCCATCGCATACAGCTGAGTGTCGCCCACGTTGGCGTCGGGTGCTGCGAAGAACCAGTCACCGGCGGGCGCGGGCTCGAGAGTCTGAAGGGCGAACCCTTCAGAGTACTTCTGATCCAGCACGCTCTGCGCATGTGCCTCGCTCGAAGTGAGCGCACATACAGGTATCGAAAGCGTGATACCGAGGGCAAGCGGTAAGAAGCGGCGCAGCAAGCTCATCGCGATCTCAGGAGCAACGGGATCCGAAACAAGACGTTAGTTGAGGTTCTTCGGCGCGGAACCAAATCGGCAATAAAAGCAGGCTTCTTGCCTGCTCTGCTCGCTCTCTGGCAGGCGCAAGGTTCGCGCACCCCAGCTGTCGTGGCTCCACGCTCATTTACCCTCTGGCGGGTTACCGCCCTCTGAGGGAACCCCGCCCTCTGGCGGGTTATCAGTCTCGAACACGCGGGTCCACAGCGAAGGCTCGCTCTCGACTAGGTGCCCCTCACTGAGAGTGTAGACTCGCTCGAGTTCGGCCTTGCGCAGTTGCCGGCCAAGAGAATCCTCTGCGGAAACTTGCTCGAGCACTCGGATCTTCCCCTCTTCGAAGGTGGGCGACGAGGTCAGCCGATAGACGATGGGCCCGCCCATGCCAGGCTCTGCATTCCTCGCGATGCCCACGCGATCGAGGGGAACCTGGGCGGCCAGGCGCAGCTCACCCCGGCGGGGCAGGAAGATGTTGAGCGTCGTCTCACACGGAGTCTGGCCTTTGGGATGCAGGCATCCCTCCGCTTGGACCGTAGGGATCACCTCGGAGCCCATGCGCTCGATGCGCAGCTTGGACTGCTCCGGCGGGCCCCGATAGACCCCCACGCCGTAGGCCTCCGCTTGGTCGTCCAGCGTCCTGACCAGCGCCAAGGCGCCCCCGGCGGTTCCGTCGGCATAGGCGTGGGTGCGGAGCCAGACCAGCCTCAGCTTGCTGCCTCCCGCCCCGAACACCACGTCGCCTTCCTTGATCCGGAAGGGCCAGCCACGCAGGGGTCGCCCCCCTTGGAGCGCTTCCTGGCCATACACATCGTGCCCCGCGCAGTCCTTTGCGTCTTTGGGCAGCTCCTGCCGACGCTCATTGAACGCGGGGAAGACGAGCTTCCAGTACTGCTCCTCACGCAGAGTCCGGGAAAAGCTGGAGCTCTTACCCTTCGGTGGCAGCCTCATGACGCACGCCGGCACAGGGGCAACCCTGCGCGTCAAGTCGCCATCCAAGGACTTCGGGATCGCGTCCGTGCACGCCGCGACTCCCCCCAAAGAGCCCAGCCCAAGGCCAACTCCCAGAAATCGCCGCAGTCTTCGCCTGGCTTCCATCCTGCGACAACTTTGCCAATACGCGCGAAGGACGGCCAAGAAAGCCATCGCGTACTTGGTCGGATATTTCCCTACCCGGGAATGCGACCAGCCGGTGCAATACTTTGCACCGTGCAGTTCCCTGCACTCGGTTTCCTGCAAAACTCCGCACCTCGCGGCGCGTCAAGGATCGTCGGGAGGGCAAAAACCGCCTCCGGGCCCGCTCTGCGAAGGTGGCACGCCGAGTGCTTAAGGGACAATCACAACACGACGGAAACTAATCCGCGGGGAAACAATTCAGCAGGAGGTTCGACGAACATGGCATATGATATCTCGCTTTCGGAGTGCAAGACCAAGGGTGGCATCACGCTTCAGGGGAATTCGTCCCGCGCGAACCGTGAGAATTGCTGGGACGTAACCCACCTCTCGTTCGGTACCGCGTTCCCCAAGAACCTCGCGACCCGGCGAGCCTCCGGTGAGAAGCAGCACAAGGCTGCCCGGTTCGTCATCCCCGTCGATCACGCGACGCCCCTCTGGTTCCAGGTCGGAACCAACCAGGACACCATCGAGCAGCTGCGCTTCGCGATGCACACGATTAGCGACGACGGCCAGCACGTCGAGAAGTTCATCGTGACGATGCACGAGGTCCAGATCTCCGACTTCCACGTCCAGACCGGTACCGGTGGCGACAACGACGACGACACGACCCGTACCCGCAACGTAGACCAGACCGAGGAGACCCTCGCCCTCGCGGTGGTGTACACCGCCATCACGCTAGAGAACGTCCACGGCCAGGCGACGATGGCTCAGGACTCCTGGACCGGCAACTACGCCTGATCAGGCTCTGAGGACACTCCGACTGGAGTTTCGCTGGCTGGCCCACTCGTGGACCAGCCAGTTCTCGTTTTGTGAGACACTCGAGTCGATGCGCGCCTACAGCCTGTTGAGCAAGATTCGCAACCCGGAGCTGGCCAAGGCGCGTCGAAGCTACTCTGAGCACGAAATCCGCGCGTCGATCCTGGAGCACCTGCGGCTGATGTGTGGCACGCGCCGGGGCTCGATGCTGACGTGCCCAGACTTCGGGATCGCCGATCCGAGCGATCTGGTGCACGGCTTTCCAGACGCCACGGCGATTCTCGGCCGCTCGATTCGCAACACGATCGAGAACTATGAGCCTCGACTGCAGAACGTCCGGGTGCGCTTCACGCCGAACGACACCGCCGACTTGATCTTGCGCTTCGAAGTGAGCGCACAAGTGATCCTCGAAGGTTCGAAGCTGCCCATCTCCTTCGAGACCAGCTTGGACGCTACTCGCCGCCTCAAGGTCGAGTAGTAAACCGCTTCGAGCGCTGGGTTCTCGGGTACAATCCGCCAGCGTGTTCAACAAGTACTATCAGGACGAGCTCGCCTACCTGCGTCAACTCGGCAAGGAGTTCGCTGAGGCATACCCTGCGCTGGGACCGATGCTCGCCGATCGGGGTGCCGACCCCGACGTCGAACGCCTGCTCGAAGGCGTAGCGTTCCTCACTGGGAGGATCCGACAGAAGCTCGACGACGAGCTGCGCGAGCTGATGCTCGCGATCGCTGGGCTGTTGTTCCCTCACCTCACCCGGCCACTTCCTGGCGCCGCGATCCTCGAACTCGAGCTACTGCCGAATGTCCTTCGTGAACGAAAAATAGTTCCGCAGGGATCTGAATTTCTGAGTATCCCGGTTGACGGCACTCCCTGTCGGTTCACGTCGTGCACCGACTGTGAAGTCGTGCCCTGGGCGATTTCGGATGTGCGCCTCGAGCCGCTTCCCGACGGCAGCCAGCAGCTAAGAATCGATTTCCGGTGTGCGTCGGGGATCCAGATAGCCGCTGTAGCCCCCGAGAAGCTCAGGTTGCATTTCACTGGCGAGCCCCGGGCGGCCCTCGGATTGCTCCACTGGATCCACGAGCATACCCGAGAGATCGCCCTGATCGAGACCAACAAGCTCGGGGGACGGGAGCAAGAAGTCTCCCTGGGGAAGCAGCATCTGCACTCCGTCGGCTTCGGAGATCACGAAGAGCTGTTGCCATACGGAGACCTCGCCTTCCCCGGATTTCGGCTACTGGAGGAGTACTACGTACTCCCACAGAAGTTCGCTTACATCGACGTCTCGAACACCAAGCGGCTGGCAGAGCTGAAGGAAGAGTTCACAGAGTTCGCCATTGCGTTCCGGTTCGACGCGCCACTGATGAACGCGCCCTCCGTGAACAAGGACTCGGTGAAGCTGCACTGCGTGCCGGTGATCAATCTGTTCAAGACCACGGCAGAACCAATTCGGTTGGTGCGCAATCGTGAGCAGTTCCTGGTGCGCCCCGCCGGGCTCGAGCCGGGGCACGGCGAGGTGTATCAAATCCTGGATGTCGAAGCGATCACACGCGGTGCCAGCGAGCGGGTCAGCATTCCGAGCTTCTTCGACTTCACGCGCATCGGCGGCACGGGATCGAGCAACCAGGTCTACTACTCGACTCACCTGCGAGCTGCAGTGTTGGGGACCGGCGCGGACACCATGATCTCCTTCGGGACGCCCGAGAACAGCGGAGTGCTCCCCCAAGCCGATGTCATCTCGATCGACCTGACCGCCACCAACCAGCGCCTCGCCAGTGCTCTGCGCCCCGGTGAGATCCGAGTACCGACTCCAAGCTCTCCTCCATTCGCCAAGTTCAAGAACATCGGCCCGGTTACCACGCACGTACCGCCGCCGCTGGGGCGTGATCTGCAGTGGCGAGTCACTGCCCACGCCGCGATGAACCTGCGTAGCCTTGCGGAAAAGAACACGCTGCGGGCAATGCTTGGGGTGTACAACTTGCACGGCCTCGTTGATCGCCAGGCGGCCAGGGCCAACGACCTGCGTATTCAAGCCATTCATGACGTCCAAGTTCACCCCGCCGAGCGTCTGTATCGAGGAGCCCCAGTGCGCGGGCTTCACATCGAGGTCTTTTTGGAGGAGAGCGGCTTCACTGGCGATGGAGACATGTTCCTGTTCGGAGTGATCCTGGAGCGCCTCTTCGCCAGCTACGTTTCCTTAAACTCGTTCACGTCGACCACGGTGCACGGCGTGCAATCCAAGGTGAAGTTCGAATGGCCGGCGCGCAGCGGAAACCTGACGATTCTCTGATTCAGCAGCTGGTCCGTGACGGCGCCAGCTTTGGCTTCTTTCAGGCCGTCCAGCTGCTGCATCGTATATCCCCCAACCTGAAGGCGGTTGGCGAAGTGGGGCCGCCTGAGACGGAAGTCGTCCGCTTTCACGTCAACCCGGCGTTGGTGTTTCCTCCAGGAGACATCCACTCAATCGAGGCGCCTGCCGAGGGAGCCAAGCATCGGCGCTTCGAGCTGACGGCGAACTTCCTGGGACTAGTTGGCGCTTCATCGCCCTTGGCGTTTCGCTTCACCGAGGAGGTCATCGACGCGGAGACGAACGATGACAGCTTCTCGCTCAGGGCGTTCTACGACATCTTTCATCACCGCCTGCTGAGCCTCTACTACCGGGCCTGGAAGAAGTATCGCCTCTCGGCAGGTTTCCGTACGGACGGAACGGATCCGTTCACGCGCCGCGCCCTCGCCTTCGTTGGCGTCGATCCGGGAGCTGCGTCCAACGAAGGGCTGCCCTCACGACTGCTGTTGACGCTAGCGCCTGTACTCGCGATGAGGACACGCTCCACGCGCACGCTGGAGGTCGCTCTGCGTCGCCTGCTGCCTGGAGCAACAGTCGCGGTGGAACCGTTTGTCGAGCGGCTCATTCGCATCCCTCACGCCCAGCGCGTGAAACTCGGCGTGAAGAACACGAGCTTGGACAACGATTTCACCATCGGAGAGCGCGTCCTCGACCGCGCGGGTCGTTTCCGCGTGAAAGTGGGGCCAGTCGACTACGACGACTTCGAGGCGTTGATGCCAGGCGGGGACAGCTACCCGCTGCTGCGCCAAGTCGTGCACCAGTTCACCCGAGGCGTGCTGGAGCCTGAGCTGGAGGTGAGCCTGGCAACCGATCAGAGCCCGCGGTTCCAACTGGGGAGTCGGCGGGGTGCGCTGCTGGGAACGACGACCCAGCTCGTGACGAAGCGAGAGAAGCCAATGCGCATGCGCGTGGTCCTGGCCGAGGACACGAAAGACGTCGTTCCCCAGCTGGTCGCCGACGACTGACCTCATGCGCTGATTGGCTCTCGCGGAGTGCGCTGAACGAGCGATGGAAAAAGCAACGGGAGACAGCCGCTGGCTGCCTCCCGTCTCTCGCCGGAGCGCCCTCGGATCAGGACTTGTCCAGCTTGCCTACGAGGCTGAGGGTGAAGAACGCACCCATGTACTTGAAGTGAGGCCTGACTTGCATGCCCACCTTGTACCAGCCCGCGTTACCCGGCACGTCTTCAACGGTGATCTGCGCCTTGCGCAGAGGACGTCGACCACGCACCGCCGCGCTGACGCCATCCTGGTCAGCGACGTACTGATTGATCCACTTGTTCAGTTCGCGCTCGAGGTCGGCGCGCTCCTTCCAGCTACCAATCTGCTCACGCTGCATCACCTTGAGGTAGTGGGCGATGCGGCAAGTGACGAACAGATAGGGGAGCTGAGTTCCGAGGCGGTAGTTGAGCTCGGCATCCTTGCCCTCCGGAGACTGCCCGAAGTTTTTCGGCTTCTGGCAAGAGTTCGCGGAGAAGAAGCACGCATTGTCGCTGTCCTTGCGGAAGCACAGTGAAATGAAGCCTTCTTCGCTGAGTTCGAACTCGCGGCGCTCAGAGATGAGCGTTTCCGTGGGGCACTTGGTCTGCGTCTCGCCCATTGCCTCGTACTGATGCAGAGGCAGGTCTTCAACGGTACCACCCGAGGTCGGGCCGATGATGTTCGGGCACCAACGGAACTTCGCAAAGCTGTCGGCGATGCGAGTAGCCATGGCGTGAACAGCGTTGCCCCAGAGGTACTTCTCGTGCTCTCCGATGACGCTCTCGTGGTAGTTGAATTCCTTGGCAGGCACAGTGTTGTCACCGTACGGAAGCCGCAGCAGGAAGCGCGGACACACCAGGCCAACCGAGCGCGAGTCTTCGCTTTCGCGGAAGGACTGCCACTTGGTGTACTGGGGACCCTCGAAGATCGACTTCAGGTCCTTCAGCTTGGGTAGCTCGGTGTAGCTCTGCTCGCCGAAGAACTTGGGCGACGCAGCGGCGAAGAACGGCGCGTGCGCCATCGTTGCCACGGCGGCACACTGAGCGAGCAGTGCCATGTCCTGGGGACCTGGTGAGATGTCCCAGTTGGCGAACATCGCGCCGTAGGGCTTTCCACCGAACTGGCCGAATTCCGCTGTATAGGCCAGACGGTAGAGACCACTCTTCGTGATCTCCGGAGCGTCCTCGAAGTCCTCCATGAGGTCGGCCTTCGAGCAGTTCAGGAGTTCGATCTTGATGTTCTCGCGGAAGTCAGTGCGATCGATGGTGAACTTCAGACCACGCCAGGCGCTCTCTAGCTTCTGAAACTCGGCGGCGTGGACGATTTCGTCCACCTGCGCGGAGAGCTTGGCGTCAATCTCGCCGATCAACGCATCCACGAGGGCTTTGTCGATCTTCTCGTTCTTGTACTTGGGCGTGATCAGCTCGCTGATCAGCGCCTGAACGCCAGCCTTCGCCACCGCGTAGCCGTCGTCGGACGGTGTGATCTTCGTTTCCGCAAGGATAGAATCTAGGAGACTGCCCTCTTCCGTTGTTTCGGCTGCTCCCTGAGCGGCTTGTTCTTCACTCATTCTCAGCCTTCCTCTCCACCGCTGAGGCCGAGCTCAGCTAGCAGCTTTTCGCGAGAGTCCCCGTCCTCCAACAAGCCTTGAATCTTCTTGCGGAAGGCGGGCACGTTGCCCAGGGGTCCCTTGAGCGCGGTGAGCGCGCCACGAAGATCCATGAGCTTACGCAACTCAGGAACCTGGTTGACGATCGCGTCGGGACCAAAGTCAGCAAGCTTCTTGAACTTCAGGTTGACGTTGAGGTTTGCCCCTTCGTCTCCCGAGAGTCGATCGGCCACGGACATCGTGAGGCCAAGGTTCTGACTCGCCAGCACTTGCTCGAAGTTGTCCTTGTCCACGTTGATCGGCTTGCGTTCCTCGAGCGGACGCGAATCAGGACGGCCAGTGTAGTCGCCCATGAAGAGCATCTTGAGCGGAAGCTCGACCTCTTCTTGTGCGTCACCAGTCGCCGGCTTGTACGTGATGTTCACGCGCTCTTGAGGCGCTACCGAACCTTCTTTCCCCATCGAGTACTCCGTATTGGACCTCGGAATGGTGGACAACGCGCTCGCCCCGAGAGACGAACCCGCGTTGCGGTCAACTCAGCCTGCTAGCCCCATCGCAGCGGCTGGGTCGAGCCGACACAGCTTATCAAATAGCTCCGCGAATCTCGCGACTTCGGCACGAGGTTCCGCTTTTGTTCCAGGCGGCGTAGGCCCTGAGGGCCGATCTTTGACCGCCTGGAGGCAGATTAGCAAGCTCGTGAACACATCTGTCGCGAGCTTTGGCTCCCACTCTTCGAGCCCAAATCGCTCCACTTCTGCCGCCAGTAGCTCGAGCATGGGCCGCGCGATCGCGAGTTGGTTGCCCTGAATGGCCAGTCGCGCAGCAGCCAGCCGAGCCCGGAAGCGCATTCGTGCATCGGCGCCTCGATTGGCGAGGGCGACAGCCACCGCGAGCCCGTCACCCACCTCGCCCGAGGTCACCAGCTGTTTCGCGACCTCGAAGCGCTCGGCAAGCTGAGCGTCCTCCTCTGCGCCAGCGCTGGTGGCGGCGTCGGGCCCCGAGGAGCCGAGATACTTGGCCTGCTCCTCTTCGATCCAAGCCTTCGTCGCGGCGTCAGCGAAATCCATCCCGTTGCTGAACTTCAGATTCACCACGGTCGGGATGCGCTCCACCAGGGCCACGATCTCCCGACCAACGACCTCCCGGGCGTTCGCCGCGGACGGCCCGATGCGATCGAGCGCGGTCGCGATGTAGCGCTGAGGATCGAGCCACCACAGGTGGGACACGGCGTGTGCCTCCGCGGAGTCGATCAGCGCCGTCCAGTTGCTCGCATCGGCGAGCCGGTCGAGATCAGCCCTCCGATCCGGCGGCGGCGGCGGAAGCAACGTCTTGTTCTGCTCTGCGTTGGGCGCGACGGAGAATGGCGCCCAGTTCGCGAAACGGCAGATGCGGTAGGCGAGCGCTCCGCCAGGATCGCCACTTCGGAGCAGCTTCGCGATCTTGCGCAGGTCGCCCCGCATGTCCTTGAAGGCCTTCTCCGCATCCGCTGGAGTGTCGAAGGTGGCCGGCGTCGCTTGGAAAGCCGCCGGGGGTGGCGCGGCTGGGGCCGGGGCTGGGGCTGGGGCGGCGCCGGGCGCTGCTTGCTGCGCTACTGGAGCTGGCGGCGCTTCCGCGGGGAGCCGACGCGACAAGTCGCGCAGCACCGTGCGCAAGCTACCCATGCCGGCGTAGTTGTCGCCTAGCTTCTCCGAGAGGACATCATCCAGCTCGCCGTACAGCGTCTCGCACAAAGCCACCGCATCGCGATCGGAGCCCTTGGGCGTAAAGTCGGGGCCTAGGATGAGCTCCGCTTGGTCCGCGAGCCATGTCGCCAGGTTCCCACGAGCGCGCGCCCGTTTCACGGGAGGGAACATCCCGTCCCAGTGCTCTTGGCAAATTACGAGCAGGCCAAGCAGTCCTTCCGCGAGGCCCGCTGGACCGCTCTGCACCATGCGCGCGACGGCCAACCAGGTGGCGAGGCGCAGGTCCTTCGACTTGTTCTGCAGTATCTCTGCGGAACCGGTCGCGACTTTGCCCCAGTCGGGTTGTTCACCCTCGACGGAGCCCAGCTTGTCGATCTCCGCTTTTACTTCTTCGAACTCGGGCTCGTAAGAAGCATCGACGCCTTGAGGCTCGGCTCCGGCGATCGCCGCCTTGAGCGGGGCAACCTTCTCGTCCAGCGTCTCCCTCAACTCCGCCATGGGCCAGAGACGCTACCTGTACGCCCTGGGAATTTCTAGCAAAACCACCCAGCTCCAGCGCGCTCGATAGCACCAGCGCTCGGCTATTGCCGTGGCGTGTTCCCGCAGTCGCTCACGGCCGTGCGACCACTGAACACGCAAGCCGGACAAGGCTCAGATAGTCAGCGCTTGCAGGAAGTAACCCACCGGTGACTCGGGCGCACCGAGCGCTTGACTGACAGCGGGAGGCAGGCGACCGAGGATCGACTCGCGGGTCAATCGGGGCGCGCTGGTGAGATCGCAGACGTGATCACTGTCCGGATCGGGAGACCAAAGCTCCGCCAGGGACGAATGCGGGGTGGCACCCAGCTGCAGGAGCAGCGTCCCATCCCCTTCACTCGCAGACCAGAACGCGCTTGGCACCGTGCGTCGCCAGCGTCCCACCCGCCGAGCCACATCGATCCAAAACGCTGCCGAGGCGACCCCTCCCACTCCGAGCGGGAGGCGGGCCGAAAGCGGAGTGCTCATCGGTTCCTGACCGATGAACGGAGCCACGCACTGGATCAGCGTGTCGATGGCGTGAGGAACGGCGGCGGTATCTGGCTGACCGTAAGTGACTCCCAGTGGAGTCGAGAGCGGCGTCGAGCTGACCCAGTCGTTGTACTCGGAGATGTAGTTGGCGAGCTGATCAATCCGCGGCGCGGGGATCCCAGACACAGCCGCGCGAAACTCGTCGGGAGTCATGTCGTGCGCATCGAGCAGCACCTCGCTCGCCAGGTCGAAGAACTCGCCCAACAGCAAGGGGGCGATGTGTGGTGCTCCGGCGAGCACTGGCTCTGGGACTTGGGAGAAGACGACCAGCGGAAAGCGCCGCCCCACGCTGTCGCGGCTTGGACGGATGACCCCGACGATTACGGAAACGGCTCCGACATTCGGCGGGGCGCGATAGATGAAGCCATGCAGCGCGCCGCCATCAAACGCCTGCTGCCAATCGCCGCGACGGGTGGAGCCATACACCATCCCCTGTTCGATCCAGCGTTCGAACCCACTCGCTGGCTCCCCCGCCACGCCGCCGCGCAAGAAGTCTCCTGCCTTGGGGAGCTTGCCAAAGTAGCCGACGATCATCTTTCCTCGAGATTCGCTCCGGCGGAGGCGCGACTATCCACCGAAGTCCGCAGTCACCTGCACGGCGCCCAGGTCGTACCTTTGAGAGGCTTCCAGAGCTGAGTCTGAGTTTGGCCGCCCGGCGCCTTGAGGCCGAGCGGACCGTTTCGCTAGTGAGCGATTACGCGAGGGCAATCGTAGCCAAGGAAGAGCGCGGGGGATAGCCCGCGATCCCGCTTCGTGGGCTTGAAGTCGAGCTTGATGTGAGCATCCCGTGAGCGCAGGTACCAGGTGACGACGACGGTGGGCACGCCTTGCGGATTGCCACCGGCCGTGCCGGACTCAACGCTGTGGGCGGCGTCGATCAGGCGGTAGATGCCGAAGTCACCTGGCCGGTTGATCTCCTCGTCGAGGCCGCTGTAGCCACGAATCCGCACTCTCGCGCCGGGGGTATCCGCTTTGTCATTGGGCCACTCGGCGGCGAGCCACTGTT
>JAUILJ010001003.1 GCA_030433055.1 Polyangia bacterium | reverse complement strand
GACGTCGCTCGTGGACTGCGCGCCTTGGAGCAGGTGGGTTCGGAGTGGGCCACGGAGAACTCCGACCTGGTGATCGAAGCGCCCGAGGCCCAGGGCGTGCTGGGACTGAACGCCTCTGACGTTGGGGTACGCCTGATCTGCAAGATCAAGAACGACGGAGGCGGCAAGGTGTTCGAGGTCGAGCGTGAGCTGCGGCGAAAGGTAAAAGCGGCCTTCGACGAGGCTGGCGTGGAGATACCGTTTCCGCGCACCGTCATATACCATCGGGCCGATGCAGAAGCGGCGCTGGAAGCCGAAGCCGCAGAATAGGTGCGCTGGCCTGCTTCCGCAGGCTGACCTCTAGGCGTCCGTCGTTTCCCCGTGCATGCGGGCCAGCGCGCGTACGAGCGCGAGGCCGCGCTCCGGGTGATCTTCGAGCCGGTCCCACAGGCGCTCGGCGGTGAACACCATCAGCTCACTGGACGTACGGGCGAGGTACGGAGCGGAGTGGGCTTGCTCGGCCAGGACAGCAAGCCAGCCGATCATCGCCGGAGCGTCGATTGCCTTTCCTGATGGATCGACCAACGTTCCCTCGAGCAGCGCGGCATAGGTCTCGGAGTCTGTGCTCTCCCACGAGCTCCCCGCGTCCAAGCGCAGAACCTCCCCTTCGAGCCCCAGATCCGCGAGGATATCCAGCCCGAGGGTGTTGAGTCCGGGGCAACAGCGCAGCAGCTGAATGCGCTCGATCAAGCCCATTGGCCCCGCGAAGTGGGGCAGTTCGAGTGAGACGTCAGCACCGAAGTGCTCCAGGAGGCCGCGGGCGAGGCCCCGCAGGATCGCTTCGAGGACACTGAACTCGTCTTCGAACAGCGCCTCCAGGACGCGATCCTCGAACTCCAGCAGGACGACGTCGCCTTCAGCGATCAAGGCGGCCTCGGAGCTGCGCAGAGCCAGCGCCTGAGGCCCACCGACCACCTGGTGCCTGCCAAAGCGCTCGTTGCCGTCGGGGCTCCGTAGCACTCCCACGGTTACTAGTCGGAGCGCTCGGGCCGAGGGCTGATCCGCGGTCAGGCGCTCACCGGCGCCTAGCCTGCGCGTGTGCGCGTGCAGAGCCAGTGTGGACAGTACTCGTTCGTTCAAGGAAGACAGGGGAGGGAATGCTTTGAGCGCCAAGCTTCGCTCTAGCAACGCTTGCGGATCCTTCGTGGCTTCACTGGGCGACATGGGCCAGCTCCTGGTCGATGACAGTCGGCGACGGGTGCGACGTCGAGGCTGCGTGGAGATGGTGCACGAGCTCCCGCGCGAACACGCCGATGACTCCTGGCGAGCCGGAGAGCTGCGCGAGGATGGTATCCGTCTCCAGCTCGTCCACGTCGAGCGGCGCTGGGTTCACGTACGCCGCGAGCTGCTCGCCCCATTCGCTGGGTACGAGGTTCTGGACGACCTCCAGGCTGGCGCTTCGCAGCATCGGATCGGCGTGGGTGAGGCCGTCATACAGCGCCTCGAAGTCTTCGTCTGGGTTGCGGACATGGAGCGCGCGAAACACGCGCTGGAGCGCTCGCTCACACCTGTCGCGCAGCAGGGAGATCAACAGCTCCGATGGGACGCCTCCGGAGTTCGCGTCGAATCTGCGCTGGAGCGCGCCGAGGGCCCGCTGGTGGTCTCGCAACTTTCGGATCTCCCGTTCGATGCACGCGTCGAGTGTTTCTGCGTCCAGCGGGTACTCACGATGATGGTTGCGCGCGCTACCGAGCGCTCGCAGCAGCTTGTAGCTGATGGCGTCATCCGTCTCACGCGCCAACTGGTTCAGGAGGACGTCCAGGTTTGATGCCTCTGGGAAACAACACAGGGTGCGGGGCAGGTGTAGGCGAATTTGTGTGTGTACGCGTGGGTTGCCCAGGTATTTGCTGACCGCATCTCGCGCGCTCGACCCGAGCAGCACGAGCGCGCGACGGGCGGTCGGCCGGGCCTTTCGGTCTGCGAGCAGCTGGATGAGCGCCGGCAGATGTTCGTCGCGCGGGGCCTGGAGAATGCCCTCTGCCAGCGACACCCTCACTTCTCGGCTGCCCTCGTTCGCGAGGTTGATCGCGAGGTCCCCGCTTGCGCGGAGTTCGGCGATGCGTGTTGCGATCGCGACCTGCACCGCGTTCGACTCCGTCCGGCTCAGCCTCTCGAGGCTGCGCCGGGCGCGCCCTGAGCCTCGACTAGCCCGTCGCACCAGGTTGAGGACTTGGGCTGCGCCGCGCACATTCTCGTCGGCGTCAGCCAGGTGGGGCGTGACGACGTGGGTCTGAAAGCGCGACGCATGAGCGTGACGCAGCGATGCCGCACGGATCTCTGGCGAGTCGTGATCCGAGAGCTCTTGGATGCGACGCCTCACCGATGGACGAGGGTCCCGCCGCAGCACGCGGATCGCCTCGAGCACCACCTTCGGGCGCGAGTCGCCCAGCAGGGCATCGGGCACGAGATCCGAACGTTCCAGCTGCGCGAGCATGTCCAGGGCGGCGATTGTCTCACGAGTGTCCCGGGAGTGCAGTGCCTGCACCAGCGTCGTGAGCCCCTGCTTGTCCAACTCGGACATGGCTCGGAGTCTCGATGGAAATGGCGCTCTCGAACGTTTCAGCATGCCCGCCCAAGGCCACAATCAAGTCGTTCATGAAGGCAGAGTTGAGTGGAGAGCCAGGGACGACGGCGCAGAGACCATAGGGCAGCTCTGTACACTCATCAGAGTCCGCCAATGATGCAACCGGAATCGCCAGC
>JAUILJ010001002.1 GCA_030433055.1 Polyangia bacterium | reverse complement strand
TCCCCGGCCTAGGGCTTTCTCGTAGGCTACGAGACGATGAGCGAACCATCCGACCCGCTCATGCTCCTGTCGTACGGAGCAACGGACGTTGGTCGTCGTAGAGAAATCAACGAGGACGCGTTCATGCGCGACGACCAGCTTGGTTTGTGGGTCGTCGCCGACGGCATGGGTGGCCACGCGGCGGGAGAGGTGGCCAGCCAGGAGGCCATCGATACCGTCTACGGCATGGTCAAGCGCGGCAAGGCCGAGCTGCGGCCGAACGATGTGCCGGATGAGCGGACCCTTGCTTCGGCCTCTCGGCTCCTCGAGGGCGCGGTCCAGGCAGCGACCTACATGGTCTACGCCATCGGCGAGATGGACAAGGGCAAGACGGGGATGGGCACCACGATCACCGCGATGATGAGCCTGAACGGCTTCGTGGTGACGGCCCAGGTCGGGGACAGCCGCATCTACCAGATCCGCGACACCTGCGTGACCCAGCTCACCGAGGACCACACCCTGGTCGCCTGGCAAATCAAGCAGGGCTTCATCACCGCCGAGGAAGCCAAGCACAGCCGCCACAAGAACGTGATCACCCGAGCCGTCGGAAATCGGGACTACGTCCAGGTGGATACGGGGGTGATCGAACTGCAGCTGGGTGACCAGTACCTGCTCTGCTCCGATGGCCTGCACGGCTACCTGCGCACCGAGGAAATCCCAGGGATCGCTGCGAGCGGCGGACAAGACTCCGTGGAGCGCTTCATCGATCTCGCGAATGCGCGCGGCGGCAAAGACAACATCACCGCGATTCTGGTTGAAGTAAGCTGACCAACTGCGGGTTTCCGCAGTGAAATCTGGACGACCTCGAGCGTTACACGAAGCTCGCGTAGCGCCTGAACTCTTCACTGCGCTCGGCTCTCACCAGCCCCGCCGAGTTGGGTTTGGGGGTGAGACGCACCGGTCCCGCGCCTGGAGACGAACGCGCGGCCTGAAAGTTGGCCGATCCGGTGTGAGTCGGTTAGCGGCTAAGCACAGGTTGACCGCTGTCATCGGTCGCCCGGAGGAGCGAATGACTGCAAAGCGTGTGGGCGTGATCATGGGCGGCAGCTCGGCGGAGCGCGAGATCTCATTGAAGTCGGGGCAGGCGGTGAGTGGCGCACTGAGCGACCAAGGCTGGGACGTCTCCCCCATCGTGCTTGGTCCCGGGGTCGACGCCTTCGCGGCGCTCAAGGCCGCACCCATGGATGTCGCCTTCCTCGCGCTGCACGGTCGCCTGGGTGAAGATGGCTGCGTGCAGGGGCTGCTCGAGGTGCTGGGAGTGCCATACACGGGCTCGTCGGTACTGTCCTCGGCGCTTGCGATGGACAAGCTGAAGAGCAAAGAGCTGTTTCGGCTGCACAACGTCCCGACACCGCCGTACTACGTGTTTGGTCCGCAGCACACCATGGCGGATCTGGAAGAGGTCCACGGCTCGTTCGGGTTCCCGGTGGTGGTCAAGCCGCGACGGGAGGGCTCGAGTATCGGGCTCAGCGTGGCCAAGAACGCCGTGGAGCTCGCGACAGCGGTCGCGGAAGCCAAACGCTATGACGACAGCGTGCTGATCGAGCGCTTCGTCAAGGGCAAGGAAATTGCCGTGGGGATCCTTGGTGGTCGTGTGCTGGGAGCCATCGAGGTGGAGCCGCTGTCAGGGATCTACGACTACGACGCCAAGTACACGCCAGGCAAGACGCGCTACCACCAGCCTGCAAGGCTACCCACGACGCGTTACCGCGGGGTACTGAACCTGGCGGAGCGCGCGGCGAACGCGCTCGAGGTCTCGGGCGCAGCCCGCGTGGACCTGCTCGTGACCGAAGGACAGAACGAGTACGTGCTGGAAGTCAACACGCTGCCGGGCATGACTCAGACCAGCTTGCTACCCAAGATCGCCCGCGAGGCGGGCTACGGTTTTGCTGAGCTGTGCGACTCCATCGTCAAGCTGGCCAAGCTACACACCGGTCAACTGGCACGCCGTGAGGCGGCCGACGTCGTGCGCCTGACAGCGAACGAAGCGACCCTCGCCCAGCTGCGCGCAGCAGTCTGACGGAACGCACAGCGCGGCGAAGGGCGCGGCATGGCGCGCCCGCTCGGCGTTTGCGCGAACTACTCGGCGGGAGCGGGTGGAGCGCTGGCTGGGGCGGGAGCTGGGCCGCTCGAGCCTTCGAGCCAGGGCGCTGCCTCGTCGGTGGAAGGTGGCGTCACGGGGGTGTCCGCGGGTTCGAGGTCTCCACCGCCTGCGTCGCAGCGCTGGCGTACGCGGGAGTTGTGGCGTTCGATCAGCGCCTTCACCCGGCGCGGATCGTCCTGGCTTGGATTGAAGACGTAGCGTGAGGCGTCCGCCTGCGCGCGCTCGGCGCTGTCGGGGTTCACGGCCAGGCCCACGATGCCGATGATGAAGCCGGCACCTGCGGTGATCGCGCCAGCGACGATCTGGGTCGTATCGTTGTCGGTCTGCGTGTCGCCCGTCGCGTCCGTCTTCTCGCCGAAGCCGGTGATGAAGAGCACGGTGCCGGTCCCGACGGCCGCTACGCCGAGACCTCCCAGGACCATCGCGATTGTACGATCCCGGTCGTGAGGCGCGACCTCGTCCGCCTTGCGCTCGAGCATCGGGTCGTTGTCCAGACGTGGACCCAGCTCGGGCAGGTCCTTGGCGTCGCGTCCACCGACGTCGTAGAGCGCCGCCCCATCGCTGTGAGTCTCGCTGGTCTTGGCCTTCTTCAGGACG
>JAUILJ010001001.1 GCA_030433055.1 Polyangia bacterium | reverse complement strand
AGTCTTCCAACCCTTCATGTCGCCTCCAAGGTAAGCAAGTCGATCAGTCTACGACGCCCGGAAAGCCGCTCTTCCCCGGTCATCAATTGTACTCCCGAGGTGGCGACGGAGCGCCTGGCCGCGCGCCGACCGAGCGTGAACCGTGGGGCGAGCCGGCGCGACACGCATGTCATACCATCTGGAAAAAGGCTGCATCCGGCCGCAGCACTTCCGCCGCACGGAAATGCGCTTCCCGCTGCACTCGGAGCCGTTCGATCTCCCCGTTTGCTGCCTTGCCAGCCACGCCGACCCACGCCTACATTCCCGCCATGAACAAGCCGCACCCCTCCGTTCGACACCCAGCCAGGGGCCTCATTGCAGCGCTCGTTCCATTCTGCTTGCTCGCATGCGGCAGCGATGATGGCGGGGCCTCGGGTTCGAAAGGCGCTGGAGCGGCGGGCGGAAGCGGCGGCAGCTCAGGAGCCTTCGCTGGAGGCGCTGGCGGAGCGGCTGGAAACGGAGGCAGCGCCGGTGCGGCTGGAAACGGAGGCAGCGCCGGAGCGGCTGGAACCGGAGTGAGCGGAAGCGGGGGCGAGAGCTGCCACGGGACGGCACCGGCAGATCACTCGACGCTGCAGTTCGTGGTCTCCCACCCTTACGACTCGAGCGGAGCTCAAGCGCCGGTCTTCGAGCTGGTGCGAGCGGATGGTTCGACGCTGACGCGGGGCCCGACGTTCGAACTCGGCCGCAATTTCCTTGGAGAAATTACATTCACACCCGACGGTCAGATCGGATTCGTGGCAGAGGACGATGGCAAGCTCGGGGTCTTCCGCCTCACCGAGAGTGGCCCAGAGGTGGTGTACGCGGCGTACGAGGGCACCTTCTACGCCAGCGCCACCCTGGTTGATCCCGACGGAAGCAAGGTCTACATCCAGGACGTCAACTGGCGCGAGAACGGTGGCGGACTGTACGCGCTGGACATCGCCTGCGATGGGACTTTGAGCAACGAGCGCAAGCTGGTGGACTCCAAGCTCCCCTACGGCTTCGCGCTCGCGCCCAGCGACCCGAGCGTCGCCTACGTGTTCGCCCGCGACCTCGCCTCCTCACCCATGGGTGAGGATTTCCACGTCTTGAGCTGGGGCGCCGCGCCCACCCGCAGCGGGGGAACGACGCTGTTCAGTGACGACGAAGCCCAAGTCTCTACGCTGGTCGTGACTCGAGACGGCAAGTTTGCGCTGGTCGGCGACAATGGAGGCTTCTCCAGCGTGCCGAACCGAGTGGGTGTCGCGAAGCTCGGCGCGGCGCCGAGCATGGCGCAGGTGCTGAGCCCGATCGAAGACCCGATCGACATCGTCACGTCGCCCTTCAACGACGCAGCGATCGTCGTCTCGGGCTTCGGTGAGAAGCTCTGGATCCTCGACTACGATGCGACCGCCGCCGAGCCCTTCAGCGTCCGAGGTGAAGTGGCATACAGCTCGAACCCGCAGCTGCCGGCGTACGCAGTGTCGATCAACCAAGGTCAGCACCAGGGGCGGGTGTTCGTCGCGGAGAACCTCGGCATTCGCATGCTGCGCTTCGGCGCTGGCGGCCAGGTGACCGACGAAGGGGTGCTCAGCTTCGGAAGCGGCGTCGAGAACGCCATCGGCAGCATCGGCGTCGTGCCCTAGCCTCCGGCAGGTCGAGCGCGACAGCTCGCCGCCTCGCTCAGTGATGATTTCCATCTGGGTATGGGGGTGAGGAAAAGGGCATTAGCTCAGTCGGTAAAAGGCCTTCATTTCGAGGTATTGCGCCCGACCAGCAGATGCAGCGCGTCCACGCGGAAAAACGATTTCAGTCGACGTGGAACGAGGCGGGGATCTTTCGCGCCGGCCAGCGTAGTAGCGTGCTTACAAGACGGCGCACTTCGGCTCGGTGGGGGCACTGAGCGATGTCCGCATCACCAAGGCGCGGGTGCGCTCAGGGGGAAGCTCTCATGGATCCGAATCAACCGTACTCTCCACCCACGGCTCAAGACGACATGCAGTGGGCTCAGCCCGTTGGCGTCAAGCAGGGAAGCCTCGGGCTCGGACTTGCCCTCGGCTTCCTGCTCGGGTGTTTTGGCCTGATCGGCGTGTTGCTGATCGCCAAGGGCTCAGAGACCAAGCGCGGCGCCTGGATTGGGTTCGGAATTCAGATGGCGCTCGGGCTCGTGCGCGTCGCGCTGATGAACACTTGAGCGATACATCTCGGCAGCTCGCGCGCCTCTCCCTGGAGAGGCGCGCGTCTCTGCACGTTGGGTCAGGTGCACGTGGGGTCAAGACCAAGCGTGCTCTAGCAGTAGAGGCTATTGCCCGGTGAGACACCGAGCAGGGCGCAGAACTGCTCGTAGTAGCTCACGCGTGCTTGAACCTGAGCAGGATTGCCTCCGTTGCACTCCAGCGAGCCGTTGATGGTGCGGATGGTCTCAGCGAATCCGCTGCCTTGAGCCATGGCGTTGTGCGCGGTCATGCTGCCAGCGCCGGTCTGCGTCATCCAGAACCACAGCCCGGTCTGCCAAGCGACCTTGGCATCCCGCGCCACCAGATCGGGATCTGCCTGCAGGTTGAGCCCCAGCGCCTGACCCGCCGCACAGTAGTTGTAGTTCCAGCTGAGCTGAATGGGGCCGCGCCCGTAGTATCGTTTCCCTGGGGCACATGGACAACCTGGGCTGGGCGCGCAGTACTCCCCTTTCGCGATCTCCTCGATGTACACCAGCTCGCCGGTCTCGTGCGCCATGTTGGCA
>JAUILJ010001000.1 GCA_030433055.1 Polyangia bacterium | reverse complement strand
CGAGCGAACGTCTTCGGTAGTGATCACGGTCGCGTTGAGCACCGTCGCGGGATCGATGCTCTGATCCGCGAGGTAACTCCTGAAGCCAGCGAACTTTGCGTGAGCCTTCGCGAGCACGGGATCACTCGGCGCCGCGTCGCTGAGCAGCGCCTCGAACTGCGGGGAGCGCTCGATGGCGTTGCCGGACTTGTCCTTGCCGTCGGTGGTCAGGAACACGGCGTAGCTGTGCCCCGGGAGCATCGGGGAGCCTTGGGGACGCTGGATGGCGAAGTAGTCCGAGCAGACGTACTTGCCGCCCGCTTCATTCGCCACCCAGCGCAGACCCGAGGTGCGCCCAAAGTCGTCGCCCGGCGTGATGTCGACCCACTGCACCGGCTTCTTGACGCCCTCCACGAACTGGAAGGAGTCGAAATCTATGTGCCCGGAGAAGCGGAAGATCACCGCGGGATAGGTGCCCCACCCAGTCGCGGATTGGGTCAAGGCGTCGATGTACACCTTCACCGGGTCATAGCCGAGCAACGCCGCCCCGGGAGTTGGGAAGCCCTTCAGGTTCAGCTTGCCATCTTCGAACATCAGGTCGTTGGGGAACGGCAGGCGGAAGAAATCGCCCGCCTGGCCAGGCGGATCGCTGACCCCAGGAACCTCGAAGAAGGCGCGCACCGTGCCGGCGGAGATCGGCGCGCAAGTGACGCCAGGGAACTCCGACGCGCCCAAGCTGGATCCCCCAGCAGGCGGCTTCTGGCACTCTCCGCCGACGCAGGTCAACCCGCCGAAGCAGCTTGTGGGGGTCGCGCAGCTACCTCCCAGGTCGGTATTGCCTTCCGCCACACACTGGGCGCCGAAGCCTACGATGGCGCAGCGTAACCCATGTGCGCAGTCCGTATCCGCGAGGCAACCATCCCCCGGCTGGCCCTCACCCGCGTTGATGCAGCGTCCATCGACGCACTGCAGCTCGTCCTTGCATTCGCCGCTGATCGTACAGGCGGCGCCGAACGCCGTGGTCCCTGCGGGCTGGCACACGCCTCCAGGGCTGCAGGCGAGACCTCGCCGGCAGTCACTTCCGCTGCAGTCCTCGCCAACTCCCTTGGTACCCCCGGTGCTGAGATCGGAGTCGTCGCCCCCGGAGCAAGCCACCGCCAGCGTCAGGCTGATCGCGGCGGCGCCAGCGAGGCGGCTCCAGCTGGAGTGCGCGGGACTAAAACGAAAAGCAGGCATAGAGGCTCCCCAAAAGGCCCGCTGAGCGACTCCGACCGGGTGCTCAGTGAGCGACGACCAAGCATGCGCGGATGACGCGCGAATACCGCCAGCATAACCCTGGCACCCAGCCGCAGGCCAGCCCGGCCTTGCCGGGCTAGTAGTGCAGCACGCTGACTACGGGGTGCGGAAGCAGGCGATCACGCCCCGCCAAGTCGTCGAGTTCGATGATGAAGGCAAACGCAGCCACATACGCGCCTTGACGATGCACCAGCTCCGCCGCGGCGGCCGCGGTGCCCCCCGTCGCTAGCAGGTCGTCCACCACGAGCACGCTCGCGTCCTCTTTCAACGAGTCGCGGTGCATCTCCAGCTCCGCTTCGCCATATTCGAGCGAGTACGCGACCTTATCCGTGCGGTAGGGCAACTTGCCAGGCTTGCGCACCGGGACGAAGCTGGTGTTGAGGCGAGCGGCGAGCGCCGCGCCGAAGATGAAGCCGCGGGACTCGATACCCACCACCGCGTCCACGTGCTCACCGGTGAAGCGGTGAGCGAGCGCGTCGAGTACGATATGAAAGCCCTTCGGATCTGCCAGCAGGGGCGTGATGTCCTTGAACAGGATGCCTGGCTGGGGAAAATCCGGGATGTCGCGGATGAGCGCGCGCACATGAGCTATCGGGTCGAGGTTGACGACCTCCGCGAGTGGGCTGACACTGCGAACCGCGGTCCGCGCGACGCGAGCGGAGCCTTCGGTATTGCGTTTCCGTGCGGTGCTTTCCTTGGAGGCCTTGCTCTTTGAAGCCTGGGACTTGTCCACTCCACGGGGGGTGGGAGAACGCCGGGCCGGCATCGCTGCCGGAGCCGCCTTGGAGCCTCGCTTTCGGTTCGCCATGGTCGAGAGCAGTAGCACTGATCGACTGCAGCCAGAAGCCTTGCCCGCCCGGACTTTCTTTCGCTCTCCCGCGCGGCGTCTGCTCGAGCAGCCAGCAGAGCCTCCAGGTTTGGGGGTGAGGGAGTCACCGGGTGGCTTCGGTCACCACCAGCTCCGCGATGTCTTGCTGCGCGGCGTGCCACAGGTCCAGCACGAGCGGCGTGATGCCCACCTCACCGCGGTCGAACGCCTCCGTGTCGGAACCGGCGAGGGTGTTGTGCTCGACTCCGGAGCCGCCGATCCAGAGGTACTCCTTCCCTCTCGGGTCCCGTCGGAACTCAACCGCGTCGAGATAGCGTCGAGTTCCCAGGCGGGTGGCGCACAGCTTCCAGGCGGAACCAGCGGGGAAGTTCACGTTGAGCAGGGTGAGCTCGCGCGGCTCCACGGCGAGCAGGCCATGCGCCAGCTGTGCGGCCACCTTCACGGCCGCGGAGCGGTCAGCGCGGTTGTCGGCAGAGACCGCGATCGCCGGGATCCCCTTCAGCGCAGCCTCGCGAGCGGCCGCCACGGTCCCGCTGTAGAAGACGTCGTCTCCCAGGTTCACTCCGTGGTTCAGCCCTGACACGACGAGATCGGGGCGTCGGGGGATGACTCGTTCTCCAGAGTGCAACGCGACGT
>JAUILJ010000082.1 GCA_030433055.1 Polyangia bacterium | reverse complement strand
CCCGAGATCATGGGGTTGGGGCCCATCGAGGCTAGCCGCCAGGCGCTCAAGCGCGCCGGGATGACCATGGACCAGATTGACCTGGTGGAGATCAACGAGGCCTTCGCCGCCCAGGTGATCCCGTCGGCGAAGCAGCTGGGGATCCCATGGGAGAAGCTGAACGTGGCGGGGGGCGCCATCGCCCTCGGCCATCCTTTCGGCATGACGGGCGCGCGCATCATGGCCAGCCTGCTCAACAACCTCGAGGCCCACGACAAGCGCTTTGGCCTCGAGACGATGTGCGTCGGTGGCGGCCAGGGCATGGCCATGATCATCGAGCGCCTGTAGCGTCCTTCGAGCGCTGGTTCGTGGGTTGCGGGGTGTCGCTCGAGCACGATCCGCCGTAGCATCGCCCCCATGCGCCTCGGCTACGTATTCGGATATTCGTCTTCCAACGTCCACATCAACATCGAGCTGATTCAGGAGGCCGAGCGCCTCGGTTATCACTCGGTGTGGAGCGCCGAGGCGTGGGGGAGTGACGCGGTCACTCCCCTCGCCTGGATTGCGGCGCAGACCAAGACCATCAAGCTCGGCACGGGCATCATGCAAATGCCCGGGCGCAGCCCCGCGAACACCGCGATGACCGCGATGACGCTGGACGCCTTGTCAGGCGGTCGCTTCCTCCTCGGCCTGGGCACCTCAGGCCCCCAGGTGGTCGAGGGCTGGCACGGCTTGCCCTACCACAAGCCCCTCACCTGGACGCGGGAGTACGTCGAGATCGTCAGGAAGATCCTCGAGCGCAAGGAGCCGCTGACCTACGACGGTCAGATCTACCAGCTTCCCTACCAGGGACCCGGCTCGATGGGTCTGGGTAAGCCCCTGAAGAGTATTCTCCACGGAAATCCCAACATCCCCATCTATCTGGGCTCGATGGCGCCAAAGGCTCAGGCTCAAGCGGGAGAAATTGCCGATGGGTTGCTGATGACCTGCCTGCACCCCGGGCGCTTCGAGGTGGTCGAGCAGAACCTGCAGAAAGGCTTCGACCGGGCCGGCGGCGGTAAGAGCATCGACACGTTCGACGTCGCGCCTGCGGTCGCGGTGATCATCGGCGACGATCTCGAGGCGTGTCGGATGCCGCTGAAGATGACCCTGGCGCTCTACGTCGGCGGCATGGGTGCGAAGAGCAAGAACTTCTACAACGAGTACGTGTCCCGGGTGGGCTTCGAGGCAGAAGCGCAAAAGATCCAAGATCTCTACCTCGCCGGGAAACGCAACGAAGCGATCCAGGCGGTGACCGACGAGATGGTCGATACCTTCAACCTGGTCGGCCCGAAAGAGCGCATCAAGGAGCGCTTCCAGATTTGGAAGGAGTCGAAGATCGGCACCATGATGGTAGGCACCCAGCAGCCAGAGGCGCTCCGCCTCCTGGCAGAACTCAACTCCTGAGCTGACGCGACTCCGAACGCAGAGAAAGGCCCAGCGGGCGATACCGCGGGCCTTTCGTGTTCTAGGCCAGGCTCCTCCGCGCCGCTCAGCCCAGGCCCGTCAGGCGGATCCCCGCTGAGCCGCCGTAGACCTTGTTGAGGTGCAACAAGACGGGGGTCAAAGACTCGAGGGCGACGGCATTCTTCAGCGGCCCCGCGTTGAAACCGCGCACACCGAGGTCCTTCAACAGCCCGAGCACCGTCTCCAACGCGTCGGCGTGGTCGCTCACCGCGAGCACATCGCACTCGATGGCATGATCCGCCTCGCTCAGGTGCACGGAGCTCACGTGATGCAGCGTAGCGACCACCTTTGAATCCGTAAGGATCTGCTGCGCCTGCTGGCCGGCGCTGGTGCTCTCGGGCAGGTTCACCTCGCGCACCTTCGGCGGCTTCAGCGGCACCGTGATGTCGATCACGACCTTGCCTGCCAGGGCCTCCTTCAGGCCCTCCAGGGTCTCCTTGTGGCCACTGAACGGAATGCTCAAGAGCACGACCTCCGACTCGCGGCACACCGCCGCGTTGTCGGCGCCGCTGAGCGCGGCCTCGGACGTGGAGAGCTCTGCGGCTTTGGCGGCGGCGCGCTCAGCGTCGCGCGAGCCAATCGCAACCTGGTGCCCAGCTTTCGCCCAGCGCAGCGCGATGCCGCGACCTTCCTTGCCCGTTCCACCGACGATTCCGATCTTCATGCTCATCTCCTCGCGCGTTTCGGGGATGTGTGGCCCGGCGTGGCGCGCCGCCAGGCTATAGCGGATGCCTGGGAGGGCACCAACCACGAGGGGGTGTTTGGCGGGTCCTGGCTGGGCAGCACTGCACCTCACCCCCAACCCCGCTGGGGGCCGATCCGCCGCCAGCGGTTGCTGTTTGAGGGTGGCAGCGCTAGGAGCGCTCTCGGTGTTGCCCAGCGGTCGACTCGAGCTGATTGCCCTCTCAGGGCTGCCCATCGTCTCTCCTGGCGACGACCTGCCGGTGCTCATCGCTCGGGCCCTCGACCGGAGCGCCGTCGCGCTGGAGCCGAGCGACGTGGTCGTCGTCACCTCGAAGCTGGTCTCCCGCGTCGAGGACCGCTTCGTCGACCTCTCGCGGGTGACGCCGAGCCCCGAAGGGCGAGCCATCGCGCGCCAGGTCGACAAGGACCCTCGGCTCGTGACCCTGGTGCTGCGGGAGTCGACTCAGATCAGCCGCAAGGCCAAGGGCGTGCTGATCGTTCGTCACCGCTTGGGCTTCGTGTCCGCCAACGCGGGCATCGACCAGAGCAACTCCGCGCCGGCGAGCGCCGAGCAAGGGAGCGGCCCCTGGGTGCTGCTCCTGCCAGAGGCGCCCGACGCGTCCGCGTGGCGCATCCGGGAGGGCCTGCAGCAGGCCACAGGGGTCAAGCCGGCCGTGATCCTCAGCGACTCGTTTGGCCGTCCTTTCCGCACGGGAACAGTCGGGGTCGCGATCGGCATCGCAGGGCTGGCGGCGCTCAACGACCAGCGTGGGGAGCTCGACCTGTTCGGCCGCACGCTAGAACATACCGTCACCGCCCTCGCCGACCAGATCGCCGCCGCAGCCGATCTGGTGGCTGGACAGGCCGCCGAGCGCCGTCCGGTCGTGATCGTGCGGGGGCTCGACCTGCCGATCGATGAGCAAGCGGGAGCGCGGGATCTCCTGCGAGACCCAGAACAGGACCTCTATCTATGACCGCCGGGCACCCGCGCTTCGTCTACCTCTCAGGCGGTGTGGGCGGCGCGCGCCTCGCCCGCGGCCTGTGCGATGTCGTCGACCCAGAGGCGCTCTGCCTCGTGGTCAACACCGGGGATGACTTCCGACACTGGGGCCTGTTCATCTCGCCTGACCTCGACACCGTGATGTACTCGGTGTCTGGCGTGGGACACGAAGCTCGCGGCTGGGGGCTCCAGGAGGAGACCTTTCACGCCGTCTCAGCCATGGACCGACTCGAGGAACACTTCCCCGAGGAAGCCGCTACCTGGTTCCAGCTCGGAGACAGGGACCAGCACCGGGTCCTGCCCATGAGCGACGAGGTTCAGCCAACCTTCATCCACACCCGAACTGAGGGCGAGAGTCCCGGAGAGCGACTAACGTTTCAGGACTGGCTGGTACGGCGGCGCGCCCGCGATCCCGTGGCCGAAGTGGAGCTCAGCGGCTCCCAGACGGCGACCCCAGAAGTTCTTCGAGCGCTCGACGCAGCCGACTGCATCTTGATCGCGCCTTCCAATCCTTATGTGTCCATCGACCCCATCCTGCGCCTGCACGGAGTGCGCGAGCGCGTGGCGAAGAAGCCTTGCCTCGCGGTGAGCCCCATCGTCGGAGGCAGAGCCGTGAAGGGGCCGCTCGCCGAGATGCTCGGCGATCTGGAGGGCCTCGAACCGAGCCCCCACTCAGTGATGTTGCACTACGCGGGCCTGGTCGACGGCTGTGTCGTGGAGTCCACGGACCTCGCGACGTTGCCGCACTGCGACATCACATGGTTCTCCGCGGAAACAATCATGGCGACGCGACAAGACTCAGTGGCGCTGGCCACGCGGGTCATCGACTGCGCGAAAGAGCTGCTCGAGGCCTGATGAAGCTCTGGGCGATCGTCCCGGTGAAGGCGTTCGACAGCGCCAAGAGCCGCCTGGGCCCCGCGCTGAGTTCCAAGGCGCGCGCCGACTTCGCGCGAAGTTTGTTCGATCACGTAGCCGGACAGCTGGCCAACCACGAACGCATCGCGCAGGTGCTGATCGCAAGCAACGCGCCCAGCGTGCGGGCCCACGCCCAAGAGCGAGGCTTCGCCTCCATCGCAGATCCTCATGAGAGCGCGAGCCTGGCCGAGGTCATCGACAGCGCCCTGGCCCACGCCGCCAGCTCTGGAGCCAGTCATGGCCTGGTGCTGATGGGCGACTTGCCGCGGTTGAGTCAGCGCTCGCTGAGCCTGCTCATCGATCCGCTCACGGACTCCGGCGCCGTGATCGCGCCAGATCAGCATGGAGTCGCAACCAACGCGCTCGGCCTGCGTCTCCCTGCGACGACCAACACCGCGTTTGGCAGCGGCAAGAGCCTGGAGCTGCACATTGCTCGTTTCCGCGGGGCGAAGCTCGTGCGCGATCCAGAGCTCGAGTTCGACGTCGACGAGCCCGGAGACTTCGCGGCGCTACCCGCCGACGCGCCCAGCCCAGACTAGTGAACCGGGAGCGAGCGGGGCTTCATCGCCTCCCGTTCGACGGGTTCGAAGCGAAACCGTGGATCCGTCGTCAGCGCTGCGTATGAGCCGAATCGCGGATCGTCGTCGCTGACTTGATCGAGGGGGTGCGGCGGATCGGAGCCTGGGTCGGCATCGAAGGCCTGGCGCTGGGCATATAGCGTGCTGCGCTCGACGGGGATCCTGCCCGCCTCGCGGATCAGCCGGCGCAGTTCGGCAGGGCTGACCCGTTGCCCGTGGGCTGCGCCAGCCGACGTCGAGATGCTCTCGTTGATCAGCGTGCCTCCCAGGTCGTTGGCTCCCGCCGAGAGCAGCAGCTGAGCCTGCCGCAACCCCTCCTTGACCCAAGAGGCCTGAAGGTTCGGGATCGAGGCGCCGAGCATCAGCCGCGAGATGGCGAACAGGCGCACCACCTCGTGCCCCGTGGGCCCGGGGCGGCACCCAGGCAGCATGCCCTTCTTGTACATGGGCGACTCCTGGTGGACGAACGACAACGGCACGAACTCGGTGAAGCCGCCGCTACGGCGCTGGAGCGTGCGCAAGAGGTCGATATGGCGCACGCGCTCCTCATCGGTCTCAACGTGCCCATACATCAGCGTGGAGGTCGTAGGGATGCCGAGCTCATGAGCGGTGGTGATGACTTCAATCCATTCTTGTGTGGTGATGCGGCCGCCCGCCAGGCGCTTGCGCACCGGGTCATCGAGGACCTCCGCGCTGGTGCCCGGCAGCGATCCGAGGCCGACGGCTTTCAGTTCCGTGAGGTACGTGCGCACGGTCATGCCGCTGCGCTCGCAGCCATACTTCACCTCCTCGGGACTGAACGCGTGCACGTGAATGTCGGGCACCGCCTCCTTTACCGTGCGGCACAGTTCGATATAGAAGCGTCCGTCGAGGCCAGGGGCGAGGCCCGCTTGCAGGCACACCTCGGTGGCGCCCAGCGAGCGCGCTTCCTTCACGCGCTCGACGATCTCTTCACGGGGCAAGAAGTAGCCCTGCTCCGAGCGATTCGTGCGCGAAAAAGCACAAAACTTACAAGCCTTTACGCATACATTCGTGAAGTTGAGGTTGCGATTCACGACGTAGCTGACGTGATCGCCCACCTGGGCCTCACGCAGCGCATCCGCGGCCTGCACCAAGGCGTGGAAATCACGTCCCTTCACCTGGCACAGCAGGACCGCGTCAGGCACTGAGAGCTCGTGCCCTTCCAGGCTGCGCTCGAGGAGGGTGGCGACGCGCGGCGAGACCGTGGAGAGCTGCGTTTTCATACGGAACCAACGTTGGGCTGAGGCGGACTGAATGCGCTGGTGGAAGTCGAGGGGGGCGCCAGGTCCCGGGCGGAGCGCACCTGGGCGAGGCGCTCTTCAGCGGCCTTCACGTGGGGTTCGAGGTCGGGGGTGAGGAACCCTGAACGGGTGATGTAGTCCGGATAGATGGGCAGCCGCGGGCGAAGCTGAAAGCCCGCGTCACGGCACTCGGCCTCCAGATCCACCAGGTGCGGCCACGGGTGGATCGGGTTGATGTAGTCCGGCGTCACCGGGCTGATACCGCCGAAGTCGTTGATCCCGGCATCGATGAGGAGCCGGGTCGCGCTGGGGTTGAGGTTGGGCGGTGCCTGCACGCTGACTTCTTCGGGGAGCAGCAGCCGAGCGAGGGCCACGCAGCGGGCGACCTGTACATCGTCCGGCTCTGGCGCGTCACGCATGGGGATCTTCGGGCGAGCGCGGAAGTTCTGCACGATCACCTCCTGGATGTGACCATGCAGGCGATGCACGTCCGCGATGGCGACCAGGCTGTCGACGATCTCCTCACTGGTCTCGCCAATACCCAGAAGGATCCCCGTGGTGAACGGGATGCGCAACGCACCCGCAGCCTCGATCATCGCCATCCGCTTCTTGGGCTGCTTGTCCGGCGCGTTGCGGTGCACGCCACCCGCCTCGCACAGTCGCGGGCTGATGTTCTCCAGCATCAGCCCCAGGCTCACGTTACTGCGCTTGAGGCGTGCCATCTCCTCGGGGCTCAGGATCCCTGCGTTGGTGTGAGGCAGGAGCCCGCGCTCGAGGGCGCGCTCGCTCGACCACTCGATGTAGTCCACCGTCGAGCCGTGCCCCCACGACTCGAGCAAGGCGCCGTACTCGGGAAAGGCGGTCTCGGGTGTATCCCCGAGGCAAAATAGCGCTTCCACGCAGCCTTGCTCCTGGGCTCGATCGAGCCAACCCAAGGTCGTGGAGTGGTCGAAGGTCTCCGCACCCTTCTGGCCCCAGGACCTACGGAACGAACAGTAGTCGCAGCGATTGCGGCACAGGTTCGTCAGCGGCAAGAACACCTTGGGCGAAAACGTGAGCCGGTAGCCCGACCACACGCAGTCTCGCCGCTCTCGCGCGGCCGCGAGCAACTCCTGGAACGCGCCTCCATCGGCGTCCATCAGGCGCTTCGCAGCGGCCTTCGAGAGCGGCATGCCCGCGCTGGCTCCTAGCAACGTGTCCGCCATGAGCGCGGAAGCATGGCGCTCGAGACGTGACTTGTAAACCGTGCTTTGACGCGACGCGTGGGTGAACCGAATCCCCGAAATCGAGCCGCCCGGGTCAGCTCACGAGCGCGGATGGGACGCTTGGCTCCTTCACCCATCGCGCCCCACCTCCGTTCTGAGTCACTCGCAGGCGCAGACTTGGGTGCGCCCGGTCTCGGTGCCAGTGAAGGTCAACCAGGTCGTCGCCTGATCATCGTTGGGTACCTCCACCTCTTTCATCTCAAACGAGCCGACTCCGTTCTTGAAGGTGAACGAGTTGAGCGGCTGCTCCTTGGTCTCATCAACCTGCTGCTCAGGCGGCAGACCTCCGATATTACAGCCCGCACCGGTACACGTGATCTTGCCCTTGCTGTGGTAGTTCCGCATCGACGTCGTGAAGCTAAGCGTGTCCCCGCTGAGCGAACCTTCAGCCGTTCCGCACTGAGCTCCACTGCCGACGGCGTCGATCTCGAGCATGGTGTGAACGGTCGCGATGGACCCGACCTGGAAGTCCTGCGTGGCAATGTACGAGACGATCTGCGCGGAGCCATCAGCGGGCGCACCACCAGCGTCGGCGAAGCGAATCACCATCGTCGCAGGGCCCCAGTTCGCGTTGTCTGTGTAGGGCATCTTCACTTCGTTCGTCTGATTCCCCGCGCCAAGGGGGGTATCTCGGATATCGAAGATCGAACCCGTCATATCGTAAGTCACTTCCCAGGCCGTTGCCCCGGGGCAATTGCCGGTGTTGCCGGTGCCGGCGTTGCCGCCATTCCCGCTGCTTCCCCCGGCGGCACTCCCGCCGTTGCCACCCGTTGCGCCCGTCGCCCCCGAGCCAGCCGCGCCGCCATTGGCCGACCCCGCGCTACCCCCGTCGCCGCCGCTGCCGGCAGTCGCACCGCTGCCGCCGTTGCCGGTGCCACCGCTGCCGCCGTTGCCGCCCGCACCTCCGGAGTCATCGCTCCCGCACGCCACCAGCGCGCAGCTCATCGCGCTCATCACCAACGCCCGTCGCATCCAAGCCCTGTTCATCGTGTCCACCTTTCCTACGTGGAAACGAGACGCGCCACTCGTCAGCGCCCCTGAAAGCCCACCGCGCCTCACCTGAGCTCACCGCTGCCTGACCCGACAAAGTGAAACATGTTTCAGTGCGTTACGTAAGGCGGCCTTCGCGTACTCCCGGACTTAGTCTCCAACGCGGCGCGGCATGACTTCATTGCCACGCGGATTGGGCTGGAGCAGGAATCCAGGTTCGGGCGTTCATTCCCCGGCTGCCCGTGACCCACGAAATCCCCACGCCCTCGTTGGCGGCGACTGCCGCACGGACCGCGCTGGCGCCGAAAGAACGACCAGGGCTGCTGCAGCGCGGCTGAACCGCGGCGCCAGGCGCCAGCGCCACCTCGACTATCCGAGCGCTCCGCTAGTCGCGCGCGCCCCAATCCACGCCGCGCGCTGGGCGGGGTGGCTTCGACTTGCAGTTGCCGTCCTGTTTGGAGCACGGCCTGCTGAATATCAGCCGCACCGGGTGCCTCTCCTCGCGGCTCGCGACCACCAGATTGCGCTCTCCCCCCTGGCCCTCGTAGGTGGCCCAGAACTGGTGGTAGAGCAACTCCCCGCGAAACTGATTGCCCGCACCCTTGAGGTCCATGCTCACTTGCTGAACCACGCACGCCTCCGCGACCTCGAACGGCGGCGGCTTGCACCCACAGCTGTCGGGATCGACATAGCAGCGGTCCTGACAGCCGAAGCATCCGAACGGCCTGGCGTCGGTGAGCCAGCCCTCGAAATGCAGGCCCCGCCCTTCGTCCCACACGACTCCACGGGCCGCGATCAGGTTGCCCTCACCAATCTCGAGCAGCGTCCGACCGTCGGCATCTTTTTCCACGAGGCAATCACGTAGCTTGTAGCCCTCTCCGACGCTGCAGCGATACAGCCCCGGCTTGAGCTTCGTAGGTCGCGGGGCCTCGCTGAGCGCCGCGGGAGCTGGCCGCGGGAGTCGGTCGATCGCCAGGAGGCGCTCTTGGCGCTGCGCCCGGGTTTCGGCCTTCGGCGGCGCCGTGGGCACGTCGGCAGCGACGACGCTGGGGGCCGGCTCATGGGCCAGCGGCGCGCTGGGCGCCGGGGGCTCCCCCGCGGGGAGAGGAGCTTCGGACTGCATCGGGGGCTGCGCTGGCGGCGCCTCGGGGGCCGCATCGCCTGCGCCACAGGCGGGCAAAAGTGTCGCGAACAGTGCCGCTCGGCACAGCCTGCCCCAGATCTGGACCGGATTCATGGGGGAAGCCTACCGGGATCCGTCCTGATGCGAGCCAGATTCCGCTGGCCCAATACTTGCTTTTCCCAGAGGAACCGGCAGGCTGAGTCGCGCTTACGCAGGCGCGAGTCGAGCGCATGACGCAAAGGGTCGATCCATGGAGCAACACCTCAAACGCCTACTTCGCGCAGCCGCCTGGGGCGGCAGCCTCGCCGTCCTGTCAGGATGCGGAGGTAGCGCCAATAGCGAGAATGGCAGCGGGGCAACCGGCGGCTCCGCTGGGGCGAGCGGGGGCAGCTCCGGGTCGGCGGGCAGCTCCGGCTCAGCGGGCACCGTTGCCTCGGGTGGCACCGGGGCGACGGTCGATGCCGGCGCCGACAGCGGCTTTGACGCCGGCAACCTCCAGCCTTACCCCACGGAACTGACCTGCGAGGGCCCAGAACAGGACGGCGGCTACTACGGCCAGTGTTGCGAGATGGTGGTGTGCGGTACACCGGACGCGGGCTATTGCCCGCCGCCAGCGGACATCGGCTACAACTTTCCAGGGCTACCCCCGGGGTCAGGCAGCTGCGAGTGCGGGGAGCGCTCAGGGCCCTACGCGCCTCGCGACGCCTCCGAGGGGCAGTGCTGCTACGTCGTTGGATCCATCGGCTGTGAAGGTCGGCCGCTGATCGTGGATGGGTTCGCGCGGGTTGCCCCCATCGTGCAGCGCCTCGACTGGTCGTGGGTGTGAAGCACCAAGCAGAGCGTGAATATTTCCGCGAGGCAGTGGGCAAGCTCGACGTTGAGGAGATGGCCCCCGCGCTGAGGCGCCGCCTCTCCGAGCTGTGGCTCCGACGCGCCCAGAACGAGCACGCCTCGGTGGCCTCGTTCGACCGCTTCTGCCTCGGCCTGCTCGCCGTGGGCGCGCCGCCAGACCTGCTCGAGCGCGCTCACCACGCAGCGCTCGACGAGCTGCTGCACACCCGTCTTTGCTTCGCCGTTGCGAGTCAGTACGCCGGAAAGCCGCTCGGCCCTGGACCGCTCTCGCTCCATGGCGCGCTTGGCGGAGACTTCAGCCTGGCCGGGCTCGCCCTGAGCACGGCCCTCGAAGGCTGCCTGGGAGAAACGCTCTCGGCTATCGAAGCCGAGCGCTGCGCGGAGCTGGCCAAGCTCCCTGCGCTGAAGACGGCGCTGGAGATCATCGCCAAGGACGAGGCCGAACACGCTGAGCTCGCCTGGGCGTTTCTACGCTTCGCCTGCGAGATCGGGGGAGAGACGCTCACCTCCCAGGTCCGGCGCCGCATGGCGCCAGCGCTCCACACCAGCGCTGAGAGCGGCGTGAAATACGCCTGCGCCGACCTGGCGGTGTCAGGCTTTGGCTTCCTCGATCCGGAAGAAGCCATCGCCGTGCGACGCGAGGCGCTCGCGAAGGTGCTGATCCCCGCGGCAAAGGCTCTGGGCCTGGCCTGAACACCGCGCGGGGAACGACGCCGCTCGCGGGGTAACGGCGCTGGGCAGCGCGCCTCACCCCCGAACCCTCAGAAACCAGACAAGGCCGCGAAGCGGGCGCGGTGGTAGGCGGCATCACCGAACAGGAGTTCACAGACGCGGGCGCGCTTGTAGAACAAGCCAATGTCGTATTCGTCGGTGACTCCGACCCCGCCATGCATCTGAACGCCCTCGGATGCCGCCAAGAGATAGGTGTCCGAGACCCGCGCTTTGGCCACACTCGCCAGCAGCGGCACGTCATCCCTCCCCTCGTCGACGGCGCTGAGCGCTTCCATCACGACACTCTTGGAGAGCTCGAGCTCGCAGAAGAGCGCAGCCGCTCGGTGCTGCAAGCCTTGAAACGAGCCAATCGGTACACCGAACTGATGCCGCTCCTTGAGGTATTGCACCGTGCGCTCGAAGACCTCCAGCGCGCCCCCGAGCATTTCCGCGCAGAGCGCGACGGTGGCGCGGTCCAGCGCGGGAGCGAGCAGCTCGGCGCCCTCCCCCAGCTTACCAACCAGGGCGCCTTCGCTCAGCGTGACGTCACTGAAGCGCACCCGGGCATAGTTGCGGGAGTCCACGGTCGAGAGCCGGCTGCGCGCGACGCCGGCGGCTTGGGCGTCCACCAACACCAGGCTCAAGCCGTCTCGCGCGCCCTCGGTGCCGCCACTGCGAGCGACCACCAGGAACTGATCGGCGACGTTCCCCTCGATCACGAGCGCCTTCTCTCCGCTGAGGCGGAGCCCACTCGGCGTGCGCTCGAGGCGCGCCTGAACGCTGAACGGCGCGAAGCGCGGCTGCTCTTCATGAGCCAGCGCAAGCAACGTCTCCCCCGAAGCGAGCCGCTCCCCCAGCGCCTGGAGGCTTGGCTGAGTGAGGCTCGCGGCTCGTAGCACTTCGGCTCCCAGCACCAGCGAACCGAAGAGCGGCGTGGGCGCCAGGTTGCGGCCCAGCTCCCCTAGCACCAGCCCGAGCTCCGCATAACCCAGCCCGGCGCCGCCCCACGCTTCGGGCAAATGCACGGCGCCGAGCCCGAGATCGCCCAGCTCGCTCCATACCGCAGGCTCGAAGCCGCGCTCATCCTTGGCGTCTCGCAAGCGGCGCAACGCGGCGATGCTCAGGCGCTCCCGCGCGAAGTCGCGCGCCGTCTTCTGGATCCCCAGCTGCTCCTCGCTCAACACGAAGCTCATGACGACCCCGGCAAGCCCAAGACCCGCTTGGCGATGATGTTGAGCTGGATCTCGGAGCTGCCGCCCTCGATCGAGTTGGCGCGGGAACGTAGCCAGTCCCGGGTCATCTGCAGCTCACGCGCTGAATAACCTTCGCCCTCCCAGCCGATCCCCTGGTAGCCCATGAACAGGACCTTGAGCTCCTTGCGACGCTTGTTCAGCTCGGTGCCGTACAGCTTGAACATGCTCGTCTCCGGTCCGGGGCCGATCCCTGCGGCAATCGACTCCGAGGAACGGCGCAGGGTGAGCTTGTTGCACAGGAAGTCCATCTCGACCTGTGCCAGCTTCTCTCGCAACGCGTGATCAGCGAGCGGGCCCGGCTCGCCGCCGTTGATGAGCCGCAAGGCCATCTCCGGCAACGTCTCGTCCTCCTCGGGTGCGTCGTCGCGCAGCTTGCTGATCAGCGCGCGCTCGTGCTGCAGCAGGCGCTTGGCCACACTCCAGCCGTGGTTCAGCTCGCCCACCAGGTTCTCCTTGGGCACCCGCACGTCTTCGAAGAACGACTCACAGAACGGCGAAGCGCCACTGATCAGCTGGATCGGCCGCACGGAGACGCCCGGGCTCTGCATGTCGATCAGGATGAAGCTGATGCCGTCATGCTTCTTCGCGCTGGGGTCGGTGCGCACCAGGCAAAACATCCAGTCGGCCTTGTCCGCGTGACTGGTCCAGATCTTCTGGCCGTTGATCAGGTAGTGGTCGCCCTGCAGCTCCGCCCGCGTGGCCAGCGACGCCAGGTCGCTGCCTGCGCCGGGTTCGCTGTAGCCCTGACACCAACGGGTCTCCCCGCGGATGATACCTGGCAAGAAGCGCTGGCGCTGCTCTTCGTTGCCGTACTCGAGGAGCACTGGCCCCAGCATCCAGAGCCCGAAGCTCTTCAACGCTGACCGCGCGTTGATGCGCCTCAGCTCTTCATCGAGCACCCTCGCTTCAGCGCTCGAGAGCCCTCCGCCACCGTACTGAGTGGGCCAAGTGGGAGCGGTCCAGCCCTTAGCCGCCATCCGCTCGAGCCAGAGCTTCGACTCCGGCAGCTTGAAGCTGGCGTTGCGACCTCCCCACACCTCTTCACTTGGGTCGAGGATCTTGCTGCGCATGGCCTGAGGGCAGTTCTCCTCTAGCCATGCTCTCGTATCCGCACGGAATTTATCGAGTTCGCTCGCGCTCGGGGCACTCGTCATTCCGCAGCGCCTTGCCCAGGGTCAGCGCCGGCTTTCGCGCGCGCCATCTCCAGCGCCACGTCCTCGATCATGTCCTCCTGGCCCCCGATGGTCTTGCGCCGGCCGAGCTCCACCAGGATGTCTCTGGAGGAGAGTCCGTAACGCTCGCCGTAGCGCTTCGCGAAGAGCAAGAACGACGAGTAGACGCCCGCATAGCCCAGCACGAGCGCATCGCGATCGATGCGAATGGGCTGATCCATCATCGGCGTGACCAGGTCTTCGGCGACATCCATCAGCTTGTAGAGATCGACTCCGGTCTCCACGCCCATGCGGTCCAGGATCGCAGCGAACACCTCCAGCGGAGTGTTCCCGGCGCCAGCGCCGAGGCCCGCGGCGGAGCCATCGATGCGCACCGCCCCCGCTTCGATCGCGGCGATCGAGTTGGCGCAGCCCATCGCCAGGTTGTGGTGGCCGTGAAAGCCGACCTCGGTCTCGGGCTTGAGCTCACGGCGTAGCAAGCCGATGCGCGCGGTCACGTCCGGCGGCAACATGTAGCCCGCCGAGTCGGTGCAGTAGATGCAATTGGCGCCGTAGCTCTCCATCAGCTTGGCCTGCTCCAGGATCTGCTCCGGCTCGATCATGTGGGCCATCATCAAGAAGCCCACGGTGTCGAGGCCGAGCTTCGCGGAGAGCGAGATGTGCTGCTCGCTGACGTCGGCTTCGGTGCAGTGCGTGGCCACGCGGATGGTGCTCACCCCCAGATCCTTCGCCATCCGGAGCTCGTCCACGGTGCCGATCCCCGGGAGCAGAAGCGCCGAGACCTTCGCCTGCTTGAGCTTCGGGATCACGGCGCCAAGGTACTCGGCGTCGGAGTGAGCGGGGAAACCGTAGTTCACGCTCGCTCCACCCAGGCCGTCGCCGTGGGTGATCTCGATCAGCGGGACGCCCGAGTCATCGAGGGCGCACGCGATCTGGGTCATCTGCTCCAGGCTGATCTGATGCTGCTTGGCGTGCATGCCGTCGCGCAGGCACATGTCGTGGAGCAGTATCCGCTTGCCTCTGAGATCAGTCATGCCTTCTCCTGCGCTCACAGCGCGAGCTCCGTGGGCTTGAGCGTGAATTTGCCGCTCGCTATCTCCTCGGCGAACATCTCAGCCGTGCGCAGTCCTGCGGCGGTCATGATGTCGAGGTTACCCGCGTACTTGGGCAGGTAGTCGCCGAGGCCCTCGACTTCCATGAAGACGCTGACCCGCTTTCCGTCGAACACCGGGCCATTCTTCAGCGTGTAGCCCGGGACGTAGCGCTGCACCTCCGAGACCATTTCCTTCACGGACTGCTCGATGGATTTCCAGTCGGGCTCTGTTTCCGTAAGGCAATGTATGGTGTCACGCATGATCAACGGAGGGTCGGCGGGGTTGAGGATGATGATGGCCTTGCCCCGCCTGGCGCCGCCCACCTTCTCCACGCCAGCGGCCGTGGTGCGCGTGAACTCGTCGATGTTCTTGCGCGTGCCGGGACCTGCGCTCTTGGAAGCCACGGTCGCGACGATCTCTGCATAGTCGACCGGCTGAACGCGACTGACGGCGTAGACCATCGGGATCGTCGCCTGGCCGCCACAGGTGACCATGTTGACGTTCATTTCCCCGGAGCCCGCGTGGGCCCTGAGGTTCA
>JAUILJ010000999.1 GCA_030433055.1 Polyangia bacterium | reverse complement strand
GCGGATTCTGACGCTGGCTCTCCAGCGCGGACATGTGCACCACGCATACCGCGAAGGGGATCTGGTGGAGCTGGCGGTGCTCTACGTGCGCAAGGGCCGCGTCGTGGAGGCGGCCACGTTCTCTTACCCGCGGCTCGAACTTCCCGACGACGAGCTGGTTGCGGCTTTCCTCCGGGATCACTACGCAGCCGAGGGGCCGGCGAACGCCTGGATCCCTGACGAGGTGCTGGTGCCGGCGCTGCCTGACGCCGCCGAGGGCGTCGCGGAGTGGCTGTCGGAGCGGCGCGCGGTCGTGCTCGAGGCGCAAGGCCAGCGCGCGCGGCGCTGTGCGGTGCTCGCGCCAGCGCGCGGCCCGCGCCGCCAGCTACTCGAGCTGGCGATGGACAACGCGCGCCACGCCTTCACGGAGAAGAAGCGCGCCGGTGAGGACATGGAAGAGCGCCTCGCGCGCATCCAGCAGAAACTGAGGCTGCCTGCGTTGCCGCGCAGAATCGAGTGTTGCGACATTTCTCACCTGGGTGGGCGGGACACCGTGGGGTCGATCGTCGCGTTCAGAGATGGCAAGCCCGACAAGGCACGCTATCGCAGCTTTCAGGTGCGCCTGGCGTCCGAAGGCGATGACTACGGCGCGATGTACGAGGTGCTGAGTCGCAGATTTCTTCGCGGAAAAAAAGCCGCAGAGCAGGAGCCGGCGGCGACCGACGCGGAAGCCGAACGTGGCGAGGTGGAGTGGGATCTGCCGGACCTGTTCGTGGTCGATGGGGGCCGCGGGCAGCTGGGCGTGGCGTTGACCGCCGCGCAGGACCTCGGCCTGTTCAACCTGCCCATCGTTGGCCTGGCGAAGGAGCGCGAGCGCCCAGGGGAGGAGAAGGTCGTCGATCGCGTGTACCTGCCGGGGCAGAAGAACCCGGTGGCGCTCAAGCAGAACAGTCCCGAGCTGTACATGCTGGCTCACGCGCGGGACGAAGCACACCGCTTCGCGAACCGCGGCCGTAAGCAGTTAGGTAAGAAGCGCCGACTGGGCTCTCAGCTGGACGACGTGCCGGGCGTTGGGCCGGTGCTGCGCAAGGCCCTGCTGGGCGCCTTCGGATCCGTCGCTCGCATCCGCCGCGCGTCCGACACCGATCTGCTCGGGGTGCGCGGGGTGGGGAAGAAGCAGCTGGCTGCGTTGCGTGAGGTGTTGGGGCAGGAAGAGCCTGCGGTGGAGGTGGGGACAGGCGAGGTCGCCGGAGAGCTGGCCAGCGTAGGCGAGTCGGCGCCGGTTGACCCTCAGGCCACCGAAACTGACAACTTAGTTGGCGGGTAGGGCAACTAAGTTGGCACCTGGCGGGCAGCCGTCCCGAGTCAGCTCTCGCCTCCCCCCCAAACCCAGCCGTCGAGTGAGGCCAAAAACGCCTGGCAAGGCATGGATGTTGGGGTGGGGGAGAGGATCGCTCCTCGCGGCGCAGGGATGGCACGTGGACTGCAGCGTGGGAGCTGCTGGTGAGCCTTGGGTGTGGGTCCGTTGCCCAGCGCCGCTTCCGTGCGGACGTCTGCTGGCAGCGGAATCAGACACCTGAGGGAGAGCGCACTGCTCGCCTCCTCGGCAGTCGTTGACAGCAATGGTCTCGAACACTTAGGCTGCCTCGCCAATTGTGGATTCAAGCTGCCCGTGGGGCGGCTCTGGAGCCCGGTGGAGTAGCCTGACCAGCAGGAGCCAAGAGGTTCATGAGTACCCTTCGAAACGTCGAAAACAATGCTTCCCGCCCCCGTCGCCTGCGCCGCGTCCTGCGCATGGGCTTGGGAGGGCTGGCGCTGATTGGCCTGGGTGGCGCGAGCACCGCGGGCTGTCTCGATCGTCCGGTGAGCGAGCTGAACTCCGCGTCGATGGCGGACAAGCAGGCGGTGCTTCGGGACGCGGTTCCCGACTTGGTGAACCGGCTCGTGAATCCGTTCTGCGTGGACGGGGACGGTGCGATCTCACCCAACCAGCCCTCGGCTCCCGACGCGGACTGCCCGAGTGGCTTCGAGCGCGAGTTCCGGCCGATCAAGGACTTCCACCTCGGCGTCATCAGCTCGAGCCTGGGTGATGCGGGCTCGGGGTCGGTCTCCGGTTGTGCAGGTGGGGTGCGCGAGGAGGACGACCAGGCCCACCTCATGGGCAGTGTGCGCGACGGCCTGAACGGCGACGCGAACGGCTTCCTGGTGTGGGGCGGCACCGGTGACTCGGGCCAGCTGATCACCGACTTCCAGTCTCACGTGTCAGCGACCGGTGAGTCTGGGTGTGGTTACGAGGCGTCCCTCGAGGCCTGGTACCGTTTCCTTGTGGATCCGGACCCGCCGGCCAGCTTGCAGCGCCAGCCCTGCAACGCCAACGACGGCAACAACTCTTGCGTGGGTAAGGTGGGCACCGATGACGTCCTGCTGGCGCAGCGCACGGAGTTCCTGCGTCCCGACTCGCTGCTCGCGGTCATCATGCTGACCGACGAGAACGACTGCTCCATCCAGCAGGGCGGCCAGTTCTGGTTCGCGGCCGATGTCGACGCCTTCGCGTACCGCCCCACGGCGACGTGCGAGACCAACCCCAACGACCGGTGCTGCTACTCCTGCGCTCAGAAGCAGGCGGATGGTTGTCCCGACAAGGCGACGGAGTGCCAGGGTCCGCCGATGGGTGGGGACAGCCCGAACCTGCGCTGCTGGGACCAGAAGCGCCGCTCGGGCATCGACTTCCTGTATCCCGTCGATCGCTACGTCGAGGCGCTGA
>JAUILJ010000998.1 GCA_030433055.1 Polyangia bacterium | reverse complement strand
CCGGCCTACTGGTTCACGGGCATCGGGCTGGTGGACGACTGGCAAAAGACCCTCGTGGATGACCGCGGCCGCCTGCTCTACGACTTCGGTCCCGGCCCCTATGTCCGACCAAAGACCACGGTCGCCGTCGGGGTAATAGGCGTTGAGGCAACGCCGGTCCGGCAGTCTTTCCCAAACGCCGAGATACCGCTCATCGCTACGGAGTTTCGAGCTGGCGACGGGACGATGACGCAGGCGGTGTTCGCCGCGATCCCGGACGTGGCCCCACCCGCCTCCCCCACTCGCGTGGAACGGTTGGAAGGCCACGTCGGCACAATGGGCTGGGCCAACCCACCCGATGGCACGTCACCGATGTTCAGGAGTGTGGCGTGGGGCGCCAACCGGCCCGTCCGCTATCGCCTGCGAGTCGAACCAGGAAGCGCATGGCAAGTGACCTTCGGGATGGCTGAAGGTCACCGAACCCGTGCAGGCCAGCGCCAGCTCGAGCTGGTGGCCGAGGGCACTGATCCGCTGTTCTTCGACCCCATCGAGAGTGGCGAGGAGTGCTGTTACAATGCGGAAATTGGCTGCGCAGTCGGGCGGCCTTTCCTCGTGGGCGATCAGGTACGCACGGCCAAGGTTACCTCGCGGCGCGACTGGCGTTCCGAGCTCAAGTGCAGCGTGGGCGACTTGAGCCCAGCGGCGCGGAGGCTGCTGAGCGCGGCGTGGCTCGAGGACGCGAAGCTCGAGCATGCGTCCGTAGCAGCGTTCGCGCGGCTCAGCCTGGAGCTCATGGGCCTTGGCGCATCGCCGGAGTTGATCGCGGCCGCACAGCAAGCGTCACTGGACGAGATCCAGCACGCGCGGGACTGTTTCGCGCTGGCCAGTGGTTTTGCCGGTGAAGATCTGGGGCCGGACAAACTACAAGTGAGCGATGCCCTCGGCCTACCCAGCCTGATGCAGCTGGCGGTGAACACGTTCCGTGAGGGCTGTGTCGGTGAGACGATCGCGGCGTTGCTCGCCCAGGAGCAGCTCCAGGTCGCGGAGACCGAGGCGACGCGAGCGACGCTGGCCCAGATCGTGGAAGACGAGACTCAGCACGCGGAGCTTGCCTGGCGGATCGTCAGCTGGGCTGTGCAGCAGGGCGGGCTGGAAGTTGCTCGCGCGGTGCGTGCCGCCTTCGAGGCTGAGCTTCGCTTCACACCCCTCGCGCCCTCGAGCGCTCAGCTGGAGGCGGAGGCCGCCGAGGCCGTCGCTCTGCGTCGCCACGGCCGGTTGTCCTACTCAGAGCGCGCCGAGCTCCGTCGACAGGCGCTCTCCGAAGTGGTTGCGCCTTGCTTGAGCGCCCTGCTGCGGCAGCCGCGCACCGCGGAGCAGCCCACGGCCGTCGTCAGCGCCTGAGTCTCAGCTCAGAGGAGCTGAAAAAAAGCCCCGAGGCGCTGGCGGGGTCGATATGGTGCCGCTCGAGCCGCTCGCTCTTTCCCAGGGGGTGAGGCGACTCGGGCGGAGCCGTTATGAAAGAAGCCAACGAATCGAAGCCTAGCGGGAGTCACGTGGTCAAGCCGTACATTCCGGCGGACGTGACGCTGCCTGAGATCACCGTCAAGGCGGTGATCCTGGGTGTGGTCCTGAGCGCGGTGCTCAGCGCGGCGAACGCGTACCTCGGTCTGTTCGCCGGGCTGACGGTATCGGCGAGTATCCCCGCGGCAGTGATTTCGATGGCGGTGCTCAAGGGACTCAAGGGGAACATCCTCGAGAACAACATCGTGCAGACCGCCGCCAGCGCGGGAGAGAGCGTGGCGGCGGGTGTCATCTTCACCATCCCGGCGTTGATCCTGCTCGGCACGTGGGCGGACTTCGACTACTGGGAGACGACGCTGCTCGCTGGCTTCGGGGGGATCCTGGGCGTGCTCTTCACGATCCCCCTTCGCCGCGCGCTGATCGCCGGGGACGGCAGCGGTGAGCCCCTCAAGTTTCCCGAGGGCGTCGCCACGGCGGAGGTGCTCAAGGTGGGTGAGAAGGGCGGAGGCGGAGTCGTCTACGTCATGATCGCTGGCTTGGTCGGCGCGCTGTTCAAGCTCGGGGAAGCGGGGCTCAAGTTGTGGCACGGCTCTCTGGAGCTTGCGGGCTTCGTCGGAGGCAAGAAGACGGTCGCTTACTTTGGCTCCAACCTGTCTCCCGCGCTCGTTGCCGTGGGGTACATCGTTGGGCTCAACGTCGCGATCCTGGTGTTCGTGGGCGGTGCGCTGAACTGGTGGGTCGCCATCCCGATCCTGTCCAGCATGCAGCCTCCTGGTGACGCGTCCGCGGCAGAGCTGGCTGGTACGCTGTGGAGCACCAAGACTCGCTACATCGGTGTCGGAGCGATGGTTGTCGGCGGCTTGTGGGCGCTGGTCAAGCTACGCACGAGCTTGATCGCAGGGATCCGTTCGGGCATCGCTGCGTATCGAGAGGCGAAGAAGGGCGGGAAGATCACCCTACGCACCGAAGACGACATGCCCATGCAATGGGTGGGCATCGCGATCTTGCTGAGCATCATTCCGCTGTTTCTCATCTTTCATCACATCACCCATGTGGTCTGGGTGAGCGCGGTGATGAGCGTCGTGATGCTCGTCGCGGGGTTCTTGTTCTCCGCCGTCGCCGGCTACATGGCGGGCTTGGTGGGGTCATCGAACAACCCAATCTCCGGCGTGACCATCGCGACCATCCTGACCTCCTCGTTGTTGTTGCTCGGGCTACTCGGCTCCGATAGCAAGATCGGCAAC
>JAUILJ010000081.1 GCA_030433055.1 Polyangia bacterium | reverse complement strand
GCGCTCTCCCCGGGCTACCGGGAGCACCGGCGGACCGAGCGCAGCCATTGCAAGACTGTTTCTATCTGGTAGCTCCAGCTTCCTGAGAGGCCTGGGCTCCAGACCGACCAGCCTTCCTGCAGCGGGGAATGGCGCACGTTTTTCGGCTCCGAAGGGACGGATGGCGCGCTTGACGCCGGCTGCGCTAGCCTAGTCGGTCCGATGTGGAGCTTGGTCTTTGGAGTGGTCTCCGGCCTGGTGCTGTTTCTGTACGGCATCGAGCACTTCTCCAGAGAGATTCAGAGCGTCGCGGGTGAGCGCATGCGCAGCTGGCTCGGGCGCTTCACCAAGAGCCCGTTGCGCGGCGCGCTGCTCGGCGGTGTCCTCACCACGGTCGTGCAGTCGAGCTCCGCGACGACGATCATCGCTGTGGGCCTGGTCAACGCCGGCGCGATCTCCTTCAGCGGCAGCCTGGGCATCATCATCGGTGCCAACGTCGGGACGACTGTCACGGCGCAGCTCGTCGCGCTGAAGCTGACCTCCTTCGCTCCGTTCTTCATCGTCCTGGGTTTTGCGATCTCCCTAGTCGGGCGCCGCTACCGCTTCCTCGGCAAACCGATCTTCTACTTTGGGTTGGTGTTCCTCGCGCTGTCGCTGGTTTCGAGCGCCATCGCCCCCCTCGCCAAGGACCCTCGAGTGCCCGAGCTGTTGGCGCGCTACGGAAACCTGTGGGTGGCGCTGCTCGCGGGCTTCCTCTTCACAGTCATCGTGCAATCCTCGTCGGTGACGACCGGTGTCGTGGTGCTGCTCGCCGGGAGCGGCATCATCGATCTGGAGCACGGGATCCCGCTGCTGCTCGGCGCGAACCTCGGAACGACGAGTACGTCGATGCTCGCCACTTCTCGCATGAGCCTCCACGCGCGGCGTGCGGCCGTCGCTCACCTGCTGTTCAATGTTGGTGGCGTGTTGCTGTTCTTACCCTTCGTCACCCCACTCGCCGTGCTGGTTCGCGGCTGGGGTGGAGACTCCGCGCGCCAGGTGGCCAACGCTCATCTCGCGTTCAACTGCGTGACGGCGCTGGTGTTCTTGGTGATGGTGAAGCCATTCGGGCGCCTGGTGGAGAAGCTGATACGAGGACACGAAGAAGAGATCCTATTCGAGACGGAGCACCTCCCCCCCAAACTCCCCGAATCCAGCGAAGAGGCTCTCGCCCTGGTCGAAGCGGAGCTCGCCCATTTGCTGCGCGTGACACGAAGACTTTTCCGCACAGCTTTTGAACTCGTCGCGCAGTCGACTCCCGCCGCCACGCGCACCGTCGACAAGCTCGAGGGCCTGAACGACTTCCTGGATCAACAAATCGAGGCCGCGGTCCTCGCGCTCTCCATGCGCAACCTGGACGCAGCCGCCAACGAGCGGCTGATGCTCTTCGTACGCACATCGAACCAGCTCGAACAGCTCGGCGACACCACCAGCTCCATTCAGCGACAGTCTGTCAGCCTGGACAAAGCGGGTGGCAGCCTGCCCTTGAATCTGAGGGCTGATTTGGCAGAACTCGGCTCAAAGCTCGATCACAGCTTCGAGCTGCTCGAACACTACTTTCCTCGGTTGACCCCAGAGACCACCGAGGCGCTCAAGAAGAATCAGCGGGAGCTACGCCGCTTGATCAACGAGAAGTACCGGGAGCACATCAAACACGCGGCGCGAGATGCGGAATACGTGGGCGCTCCGGTCGTGGACCTGCTCAGCCTGTGTGAGTCCGCTTCGAATCAGCTGCGGGAGATCCGCAAGCACCTGGAGAACCCCACAGCGCTCTCGGACTAGGCCGACGACCGCACGCGAAAGCGACCGCGCTGGGCCGCGCCACTCGAGCTTTGCAGGAAAAGTCACGCGGCACGCTAGGGCTGCCTCGCCTTCCTCGCCTCAGCCTGGAGCACCTCCGCGCTCGCGGGCTCCGGCTCGCCCTGCGGGTAGCACAAGTTGAGCGGCGCCCCAGGTCCCTCATAGTGGAGCCGCGCACGGTCGACGGCGCGCGCAGCCAGTTCCTCGCTGAGCCACAGCCCGAGCCAGCGCACGCTGCGAGTCAAGAACAGCTCCGCGTGCCAACCGGGCGTCATTACCGCGCGGTAAACTCCATCATAAGGACTCGTCGCGTGGCTCGCCAGCTGCAGCCGCAGCTCCTCACGTACCCGCTTCGGGTCGAGAGGCTCCCTGTGCTCGGCGGGAAAATTCAGCTGTTCCTCGCCGTGGCCCAGGAAGCGCGCGACGCGATCGTGGCGCCGCGCGGCATCCGCGGGCCGTTCGAAGGCACCCAGCTCCTGCAGCTTGCCGTGATGTCGAATCGACGCCAACCACAACCCGCTCCCCGAGTCGTAGCTCACGCCCATGTATCTGCACTTCTTCATCGCCTACCCAGCCACCCGTTCAGCGGGTGACTGAGGCGACTATCGGATCGTCGTGGCGCGAGTTGTGCATCGTCTGCCGCAGACCGCCCGGCAGCGTCAGCGCCTCCGCAGCAGGCGCACGACGACCTTTGACAGCCGCTCGCGAAACCAGGCGTCCCGCTCGGCGTTCGCGCGAGCGCCGAGTGAGCCCCAGAGCGCGCTGCGGCCCAGCGCATAGCCGAGGCTGGCGCTCATCACCAGCAGCACGGCGAACTCCAGATCACGCCGCTCGACCGTACGGAAACGCTGAGCCAAGAGCTCGACCACTGAGCGTAGCCCCTGTGCGCGATGGGTGAAGAAATCCGAGGACCCCAGTCGACCACTCATCAGCGCCCAGCTCACGAGGCGGCCGTAGGTGGGATCGCTGAGGTGATCCGCCGCGAGATCCACCCAGGCCTCTGGACCGCTGTTGACCAGCTCCCCCATGCGGCACAGCGCCGCCGCCCGCGCGCGCTCGAGGTGCTCCGCGAAGGCCGCCTCGACGAGCCCGTTATAGGTGCCGAAGTAGTGGGTGATCAGGGCATGGCTCACACCGGCTTGCTTCGCGACTTCCTTGAGCCCCACCGCGTCCGGCCCACGCTCAGAGAACAGCTCGAGGGCCGCATTCAGAATCAGCGCGCGAGCCTCTTCGGGGCTGCGGCGGATGCGCTTCTTGGCAGGGATCATGACTGCGAGGGATCCAAGCAGCTATTGTCAAACTTGACAATAAGACTTCGCGGTGCCATTTCTGAGTGGCGGCCAGCCAAGGCTGTCCGATCGGGGGAGGAAGCCATGAAGGTGCATCACATCAGCGCCACGACGCTGTGCCCGCTGAGCAAGCGGCTGGTCAACGGTACGGGTTCGGCGTTCGAGCGGGGCCACATGGTGTGCCACTGCTGGGTCGTCGAGTCGTCGAGCGGTCTCATCCTGGTGGACACGGGTGTCGGTCGTGACGACTTGAACGACGTCAACAGACGCCTCGGACTTTGGTTCCGCGTGGTAGTTGGTGTCGATCCCCACTCGGACAACACCGCGATCGGCGCGATCGAGCGCATGGGCTTCGACCCGATGGACGTTCGCCACGTCATCCCCACCCACCTGGACCTGGATCACGCCGGAGGCTTGCCGGATTTCCCTTGGGCCGAAGTCCATGTGTTCCGCCCCGAGTACGAGGCGGCGCTGCACCCGCCGACCCATCGCGAGTCGATGCGCTATCGCCCGCCCCACTGGGCACACCAGCCTAAATGGGACGTGCGCGATGTGGAAGGGGACGGCTGGTTTGGTTTTCGGGGGGTGAGAGCACTCGACTCCGAGAGCGACGTGCTGCTCATCCCGCTGCAAGGCCACACACGCGGGCACTGTGGAGTCGCGGTGCGTACGCCCGAAGGTTGGTTGCTCCACGCCGGCGACGCCTACTTCAATCAAGCCGAGATGCGCGATCCCCCCTCCTGCACTCCCGGGCTCCGGCTGTTCCAGCGCATCGCAGCCATCGACAACGAGCTGCGCTTGGAGAATCAGGACCGGCTCAGGCACCTGGTGCGCGAGCACGGCGGCGAGGTGACGGTGCACTCCGCTCATTGCCCCAGGGAATACGAAGCGCTCCGCAAGCCGCCAGGCGAGGCGATGGCTCCGGAGAGGGCACAGGCTCGAGCGCCTCGAGCGTAACACCCCCGCCGCATAGCGCCTGACGCACCTCGGTGAGAGCGGCGTGCCCCTGGGGCACAGTGTCGCTCGCTGGCTGCTTTATTACTGTACGGAAAGTCCTGGGTGGCGGTAAACATCGCGCACTTGCGCTGAACCAGAGCTGGTATGCCCCGTGCATTGGCCCGCGTGTGAGCTGGCGAGGGGTGGAGTCGGAAGTGGTTTCGTGGCAGCGAGCGCGACGCTGGACGCTATTTGCATTGACGTGGTGGTTCTGGGTTGCCCAGAGCCCTGTCGCGCGTGCAGGTGAACCGCAGAGCGCCTCCCCCCCAGGCCCATACGCGCTTGGCGCGGGGAAGCGCTGGCAGAAGCAGCTGGCGATCCAGGGGCAAGTCGGCCTGGCGACACCCCTCGGCAGCGTGGGGGTGAGCGTGGAGTACGCGCCGCTAGAAGAGCTGACGTTCGCTGCAGGGGTCGGCCTGGGGAGCGGCCCCTATTGCCTGAGCCCCGAAGATCAGCCCAAGGCCTACGACGCCATCTGCAGGCGCTGGCACCGCGATCTGCAGTACGCGCTGATGGGGCGCGTTCGCATCCCGATCGAAGGCGCGCTGGCGTCGGGCTTCGGGGCTGGGCCGTCGATGGGCGGATACACGTGGGTCGAGCCGCTGCAGTTCGACGGTCCCGCGTACAAAAGCACCGAGCGCGCCTACTGGGCCAACCTCGAGTACTTCGTCGAGGCGCGCAGCGAGGAAGGGTGGACCGGCCGCTTCTTCATCGGCTACGGCTTCATGCTGAACCCGAGTGATCTGCCTTGCGTCGACTGGGGCGCCGGGAACACCTCGGCAGACCACTGCGCGGAAGATCACGCAGAGGATGGCCACGGCCTGCTCTACTTCGGCTTCTCGGGCGGCTTCGCGCTCTAGCTCGAGGCCACAAGCCGAGCGGGGCGCTGGCGGCGACGCGCGGCCTGCGCCTATGCTGCGACGCGATGGTGGGCGAAAACCAGGCGTTGCTGCGGCTCTTGCGCTGGCTTGGACCATGGACCCCCGATCACCAGGCGCCCGCGGGCATTCGTACGGAGCGCGAGGTCATCCGTGCAGGGCGACTGGCTGGAGTGCGGGGCTTCCTCTCGGGTGAGCTCGCGAGGCCGGCGGCGTGGCGCGGGGAAGAGCCTCAGACGCAACTGGAGGTTGTTCGCTATTACCCCATGGAACCACCAAAGGGTCACTTCATCGTGGTGCAAGGGCTCCACTACCAGGGCCCAGACGACCCGCGGCTCGATCGCTTCTGCCGCGTGCTCGCCGGCGCGGGCCTGATGGTCCATGCGCCCATGCTGCCGAGCTACCTCGACCTGCTGTTGAGCCCGACGGTAGCCGACGACCTGGAGCTGGTGACCCAGCGCGTGTGTGAGTCATTACCCCGAGGTACCAAGCCGAGCCTGTTCAGCATCTCGTTCGGCTCCGCGCCAGCGCTGGAGGTCGCCGCGCGCATGCCTGAAGCCATAGACGCAGTGGTCACGTTCGGGGGCTACGCCGAGCTGGATGCAGCGCTGAGATTTTGCCTGGACGGCGTGATGGAACTCGACGGGCATGCCGTGCCGCTCAGCCGCGACCCACTGAACGCGCCGGTGCTCTTCTTGAACCTGCTGCCCTTCCTCGGGCTCGGTCAGGACACCCAGCACCTCGAGCGCGCCCTGCGAGAGTCCGCCTACCGCACCTGGGGGCGGCCGGAGCTCAAGCCGCTGAGCGCGCGCGCACAGCTCCTGTACGAGCTGTCCGAGCGTGTGCCCACGGCTCAACGGGATCTGTTCCGCCTGGCGACCGGCCTACGCTCGGAGCTGGACGGCCGCAGCCCACGCAGCTGGCTCGATCAAGGCCTGGAGCGCGGCGAAGCCGAGCTCGCCTTCGCGCGGCCGGAGCTCGCGATCCAGCGCGCGTCGCGCCCCTGCGTGGTGCTCCACGGGCGCGAGGACGACGTGATTCCGTGGGGAGAATCGCTCAAGCTGCATCGGAGTCTTGGGGGGCGCGTGCCCACCGAGCTGTTCATTACTGGATTGTTCGCCCATACCAACGCGGAAAAGCCTGGCCTCGCCGCGCTGGGGCAAGAGCTCAAGAGCCTCCTCGGCATGGCTAATGCACTGTCCCGAGCAGGATCCATCGAAGCCTGGTTGAAGCACCGGCGTGGTAGCGCGTAACGCAGCGCCCCCAAAACCCCGCAGGCTTTTCCGGGATCGTACGCCGCACCGGAGCGCCACCGCCCCGCACATCCGTTTTTGTTGCGCGGCATTTGAAGAGATCGGATACACGTCTCGTCCAAGCGACGTAGCGCTGGCTTTAGCTCCAGCGCTCCTGCGATGCGGTATCAGCCCATCGCGGTTCCGGCTCGAGTGTGCCGCTAGGCACTCGCCGGGAACGCACGAACCCGAGAAACTCGTTCCCCCTGCGATCGACGCGGAGGAACCACGCTTCCACTGGAGGCACCATGATCCGCCTACTCGTAGCCAGCTTCCTCATCGGCGGCCCAGCCCTCGCCCTGATCCCGAGCGCCGGCCCGAACCCGCCAGACTCCCTCGATCCCAACGGTCCCCACTCGCTGATCACCTTCACGCACACCCATCGGCGGGTGCTGTCCTGCGAGCCGAAGCGCAAACAGGAGAAGTTCAGCTGCAAGGCCAAGAAGGATCAGGCTGACCCATCCACCTCCATACGCCTGACCCCGGTCCGCACCCCGGACATCACGGGAGAAGACCAGCGACACGAAGTAACCGTCAGCCTGACGCCCGATGGGGAGCAGGCCCGTCGCGAGCTGACCCTGCCCGCTGGCGTCTGGGAGCTGGAGTGGGCGGCGCGCAAGAAGCATGAGCGGTTCCGCGTCAATGACGACCAACCCTTCACCATCAAGCTGAGCACCACGACCGGGGGCTGTGTGGCGAAGGACAACGAATGCCGCCTCGACGCGACCAAGGTGGCTCGCACGGTCAAACTCCCCCGTGGACGCGTCGCCAAGTAGGCTCGAGCGCTCCCCGGGCCGGTTCGTCTCACAGCAACATCCGCCCCAGCTGGAATAGACCCAGCGCGCGGATTGTCTCCCGCCACGCGGTCGCGCTATAGCGGCCCCACGTATTCGGAACGTGAAACTTCGCGATCTTCCATGGAGATCGCGAGGCTGGCTGGCAGGAGAACAGTTCGAGATGGACGTCAGAGCCCTCAACGAAATCGTCGCCAAGGAGAGCGCCTTCATCGACGACATCACCGCCGAGATCGGCAAGGTGATCGTCGGACAGAGCTACATGGTCGATCGCATCCTGATCGGCCTGCTGGCAGGCGGCCACGTGCTGCTGGAAGGCGTGCCCGGCCTCGCAAAGACGCTCACCGTGAAGACGGTGTGCGACAGCATCCAGGCGAACTTCTCGCGCATCCAGTTCACCCCGGATCTGCTGCCCGCGGACGTCATCGGCACGGTGATCTACAACAGCAAGACCGGAGAGTTCACGAGCAAGCCCGGCCCGGTGTTCGCCAACCTGGTGCTGGCTGACGAGGTGAACCGCGCGCCAGCGAAAGTGCAGAGCGCCTTGCTCGAGGCCATGCAGGAGCGGCAGGTCACCATCGGGGACACCACCTACAAGCTGCCAGATCCCTTCGTGGTGCTCGCCACCCAGAACCCCATCGAGCAAGAAGGCACCTACCCACTGCCTGAAGCCCAGCTCGATCGCTTCATGCTGATGGTGAAGGTGGGCTACCCAACCCGAGACGAAGAGCGTCAGGTGATGGATCGCATGACCCAGAGCACCCAGGCCTCTGCTCACCCGCGGGCGACTCCCGAACAACTACTTCAAGCTCGAAAGGTCGTCCGGGACGTCTACGTGGATGAACGGGTGAAGGACTACATCGTAGACGTGGTGTTCGCGACCCGTGAACCCAGCGAGCGCGGCCTGAAAGAGCTGGCGTCGTTGATCGAGTACGGCGCGAGCCCTCGTGCGAGCATCGCTTTGAACCTGGCGGCGCGCGCCCACGCCTTCCTCCGGCACCGCGGCTACGTCACCCCGGAGGACGTGAAGGCCATCGGAGCCGACGTGCTGCGCCACCGCATGGTGCTGAGCTACGAAGCGGAGGCCGAGGACATCACCGCGGAAGACGTCGTGCGCCGCGTGTTCGAGGTCGTCGAGGTCCCCTGAGTCGCTCCCCGCGAACGGAGCAACCCGCCCCTGAGCTTAGGCATACAGTGAGCCCCAAAGACCAGCAGAGTGCCGAGGCAAAGACCCTGCGCACGATCGAGATCCGCACCAATCGGTTGGCGACGGAGCAGCTATCTGGCGACTACCGGTCCGTGATCAAGGGCCAGGGGCTTTCTTTCCGCGAGGTAAGGCAGTACCAGCCCGGGGACGACGTGCGCACTATCGACTGGAACGTCAGCGCGCGCATGGACGAGCCTTATGTGAAGGTCTTCGTCGAAGAGCGCGAGATGACGGTCATGCTGGTCGTCGACATCTCCAAGAGCGGGCGGTTCGGCACCGCGCGTCTGAACAAAGGGCGCTTAGCCGCGGAGGTCGCGGCGCTGTGCGCGTTCAGCGCGAACCAGCACAACGACCGCGTCGGGCTCATCTTGGCCACCGACGAGGTCGAGAAGGTGATCCCGCCGAAGAAGGGCCGCAAGCACGTGATGCGGGTGGTGCGGGAGATCCTGAACACCGAGCCTCGTCGCTCTGGCACGGATCTCTCGGCGGCGCTGGAGATGCTGTACCTGGTCGCCCGGCGGCGCTCAGTCGCGTTCCTGATCAGCGACTTCTATGCCACCGACTACGAGCGCAGCCTGAGCCTTGCTTCCGCGCGGCATGACGTGATCCCCGTCTTGCTCACGGATCCTCGCGATGGCGAGCTACCGGACGTGGGGCTCGCTTCGTTCGAGGATCTCGAGTCGGGCGAGGAAGTGTTGGTCGACACCTCGAGCCCGCTGGTGCGGGCGCACTACGCGCACCTTGCGAAGAAGGAACGCGCCCAGCACGTGGCCGTGTTCCGCAAGCTCGGCCTGGACCACTGCGTCGTCCACACGGATCGCCCTTACGTCAAGCCCCTGCGCGACCTCTTCGCGCGCCGCGCCAAACGGGTGCACCGATGAGCGCGTCGTCCAAGCATTTTCTGGGGGTGAGGCGGCGCCGGTTGCCGCTCGGAATCGCTTTCATGGCCTTGGGCTTGGCAGGAGTCGCCGCTGCCCAGCCCGCGCCGAGCGCGGCGCCTCCGCTCCCGGCGGCTCCCGGCGCCGCTGCAGCCCCATCCTTCCAGCCGCGGGCGCCCGCGGCCAGCGCAGCTCCAGGGGCCAGCGCCAGCGCCGGGATCGGCGACGCGGGGGTCCCAGCGGACGCTGGCGACGCGGGCGCAGGAGTGCGCGGCGGACAGGCCGGCAGCATCAACGGCAAGGGCGCGACCCCGCAGCAGCTCCAGGACATCGCCAAACAAGCCGCCGAGATCCCAGGCGGCACCTGCTCTGAGCACGTGCCCGAGGGCAAGACGCGGCCGAAGATGACTCAGCGCATCGCCGCTCGAGGCCTGTCTGGATACGCAGTCACGCTGGAGGTCGAGGTCGAGCACGGCAAGGGCGAGAAGCTATTTCCGAGCGGATTTCGCCTTGACCGGACCAGCGAAGAGGCCGAGGCCTTCGCCAAGTCCGGCTTCGCCTTCCCTGACCCCGATGGTGGCGCGGGCCCTGAAATCAAGAGTGAGCCGAAGGGCGATCTGATCCAGAGCAGCGTGAAGCTGCAGTTCGTCGCGCTGCCAAAGAAGGGCGGCCGGCAACAGCTCTGGCTACCGGCGGTTCCCATTACCCTGGCGCGCGCCAACGGTGAGCTGGTGACCCTGTGCACACAGCCAGCACAGATCACCGTCGATCCGCCGACGGCGAACACTCCGTCACCCAAGCCGCATCCCAATCCACCGCCACGTCCCCAACGTGAGATCTGGGAGGCCGCGAAGCTCGCCACCGGCGTCGCGCTGATCGCCCTCGTCGTTGGTGCCATCGTGGCCAGCCTCCTGATCTGGCTCAAGCGCCGCCCCAAGCCGGCGCCGCCACCGCCGCCGCCGCGCCCGCCGTGGGAGGTCGCGATGGAAGAGCTGCACGATCTCCGGCAGCGCCAGCTGATCGCTCAAGAGCGCTTCGACGAGCACTACGACGACGTGTGCCTGATCTTGCGGCGCTACCTGGGCAATCGCTATGGCATCGGAGAGCAGCTCGGGGACGCTGGCGCGCTCGAGAGCACCACGGAGGAGATCCTAGGAGTGCTGAAGCGCATCGTGCCTCCGATCCCGGTCATGGGTGATGTGGAGGCGTTCCTCCGTGAAGCCGACCTGGTCAAGTTTGCCCGCGCCACGCCCGATCCCGAGCAGTGCGAAGCAGCGCTGGCCGCCGTGGAGCAGATCGTGATTCGCACCGTGCCCGGGCGCCCCGGTCCGGGTCAGGCACCGCCGCGCTCGGCTCGCTCGTTCGGCATCGACGCACCGATTCAGGACCCCGCCCTGGTCGCGCCGCCTCCTGGCGAGGCTCCGTTGACCGCCAGCGCAGCCGCCAAGCTGGAGGGTGATACTACCGACGCGGATGCGGGCGAAGAGGACGACGCGAGAGAAGATAGCTCCGAAAGTGACGTCGACCCCGGCGCCGCGCCGCGAGCCACGAACGAGCCAGTAGACGCCAGCGACGAAGATGACCCCGTCGACGACGCGCCTGGTTCCGGGAGGCAATCGTGAGCGCGCCCGGTTCCAAGAAGCGAGAGGCACTGAGCGAAGCTCAGCCCAGGGCCGGAACGCCGTCCGGAAAGGCGCGGCGCAGTCCGAACCCGTCACCTGGGCCGCGCAAGGAGCAGAGCCCGGCTTCACGCAAAGTCTTGCGCGCGGTGCTGCTCCCCGTGTGGCTGATCGTCGCGTTGCTCGCGGGCTTTGCCTACCCCGTGCTGGCGCGCGGCAACTCGCTCATGGCGGCGAACTGGCAGTGGTGGTGGGCCCTGCCGCTGCTGGTTCTGGTCCCGGTGGTGATCTGGCGCGCCACCTACGGAGAGGACCGCCGCGTCCCCCGGATCCAGCTGGGCACGGTGCGGCCGCTGACCAGCGGCCCGAGAGGGATCCGCGTGTGGCTGCGTGACCTGCCCGGTGCGTTGCGCGCGGTGGCCCTGGCACTCTTCGTGTTCGCGCTGGCGCGCCCCGTGGCGACCATCAAGCCTCAGAGCAACGACGAGCAGGGCATCGATCTGGTCGTCGTCTTGGACCTCTCGGGCTCGATGCGTGCCGCGATGGATCAGCTCCCCCCAGAGCTGATGAAGTACGTGCCGGAGCGCGCTCCCGGCGTGCGCCCGACGCGGCTCGATGCCGCAAAAGCAGTGATCCGCGACTTCATTTCCCGCAGGAAAACTGACCGGATCGGCGTGGTCGTGTTCGGGCGCGAGGCGTATGTCCTCTCCCCCCCGACCCTGGACTACCACCTGCTCGACACGCTGGTGTCCAAGATGAACCTGGAGCTGATCGACAACGCTGCGACGGCGATCGGAGATGCTACCGGGGTCGCTGTAGCGCGTTTGCGGCGCAGCAACGCGAAGAGCAAGGCGATCATCCTGCTCACCGATGGCGACAACAACGCCGGGCGCATCTCCCCGGAGTACGCAGCGCACCTGGCCACCGTGGTTGGCGCAAAGGTCTACACGATCCAGATCGGCGACGGTGAGATGGCTGAGGTGCAAGATCGCTTCAACCTCTTTGGCCAGCCGCACTACGTCAAGGTTCACTATCCGACCAACCCGGAGCTACTGAAGCAGATCGCCACGGAGACCGGGGGCCAGATGTTCGTGGCCACCGATGCGAGCGCGCTACAGGCGAGCTTCCACAAGGTGCTCGACGAGCTGGAGAAGACTCGCTTCGAAGCGAGCATCGCGAGCTTCGAAGAGCTGTATCGATTCTTCCTGTTACCTGCGGTGTTGCTGGTCGCTCTCGAAGCGCTGCTCCACGCGCTGGTCCTCAGGAGGTTCCCATGAACGCGAGGCTTCGATGAAGTTCGCGAACTCCGAGTGGCTGTGGGGCGCCGTCTCGGCGCTGCTCGTGGCGGGGCTGCTGATCTACGGCGGTATCCGCTCGACCAAGGCGCTGGCCCGCTTCGGCGACGAAGAGCAGGTTCTCGGGCTCGTCACGAGTCGCGCGAGCGCGCGCCGCGCGTTCAAGGGCGTGCTGCTGGTGCTCGCCGTGTTCTTCGGCTTCGTGGCGCTCGCGGGCCCACAGTACGGTCGTGGCACCCGCCTCATCCCAGCCACCAACCTCGACGTCGTGCTGGTGCTCGATTTCTCGAAGAGCATGTACGCTCGCGATGTCCGTCCGTCGCGCATCGACCGCGCCAAGAGCGAGATCGCGCGACTGATCGCCGAGCTACCTGGAGCACGCTTTGGCGCCGTGGCCTTCGCCGGAGATCCTCTGAGCTTTCCGCTGACCAGTGACGGCGGCGCCATCGCTCAGTTCCTGCGTCAGCAGACGCCCAACGACATGCCGGTTGGAGGCACCGCCATAGGCCGGGCGCTGGAAGCAGGGCGCGATCTACTGCGCCGTGATCCGCTCAGCCAGAAGCACGCCAAGGTCATGATCTTGGTGACCGATGGCGAGGACCTCGAGGGGGATCCCGTTGCGGTGGCGACCGCGGCCGCCCACGAGGGCATCACGCTCAACGTCGTGCAGATCGGCGGTCGCACTCCGGAGCCAATTCCGGAGATGAACGAGCAAGAGGAGGTTGTTGGCTTCCGCACGGACTCGCAGGGCAAGCCACTGACGACCGAGCTCACCGCCGAGGGTGAGCGGCAGCTCGCGCAGATCGCGGAACGAGGCAACGGGGTCGTGGTGCGAGCGGCGAAGGGAGAGACTGGGATCCGAGAGATCACCAATCGGCTCTCGAAGCTGATGACGGAAGAGCTGGCGGAGAAGGAAGAGACCGTCTACGCGGACGTCTTCTATTACCCTGCGGCACTAGCGCTGGTGCTGCTCTTCATCGAGGTCTTCGTTTCCCAGGCGAGGAGGCAGAAGCGTCTACCAGACCCTCCGCCCCAGCGACCCAAGCGCGAGCCGAAGAACCGCCGTCGGGATCGCCTGCGCGCCAGCGCCGCGACCGGCCTCGCGCTGCTGTTGGTGCTCGGCTGTGAGCGCCTCGACAAGGTCTTCGAGCGCAACGCACCGGACGTCGATCGCTCCATCGAACTGCTGGACGCTGGTGCTTCGGCCCAGGCCGCGGATCTGCTGGAGAGCTACCTCTCCACCGGCGCGTGCAAAGACGGCGCGATCGGTACTCCTCCCAGGGTGCGAGATCGCCCCGCCGCCGGCTTCGACCTGGGCCTCGCGCTGTTCAAGATCGCCGAGAGCTTTGGTGGTCGGTTCGAGATCATTCCCGATGGCGGCGTTCAGCCGATGGATGAAAAGGCCACGGCGCGCAATGCGCAGATCGAGTGTGCCCTGCGCATCGTCAAGCTGATCGCGGCTGACCCCGCTGTCGCGCTCGAGCTGAGGGCCCGCGCCTACTACCTGGCCGGCAACCTTGAATTTCTACGCGGCAATTTTGATGAAGCCATAAAGAACTACGACGAAGCGCTCAAAATCACCCCCGGATTGCCCAACGACGCCGGGGACCCCATCGGGCGCGACGCGGCCTGGAACCGCGCGATCGCGCTAGATCTCAAGGAGCAACAGGAGCCCCCCGACGCCGGCAACGACGCCAGCGACGCGTCCAACGACGCGGACAGTGGAGACGGCAGCCCAGACGCCCAACCGGACTCGGGCAACGACGGTGGAGACGCTGGCAACGACAGCGGGAGTGACGGCGGCAACGACAGTGGAGACGATGGCGGCAACGACGCGGGCAAGCAGGACACCAAGCCAGACGGGGGCAAGGACGCTGGAGCGAACGACGGCGGAAAGCCGCCGCCCAAACAGCCGAGTCAGCCCCCTTCCGTAAACCAGGATGACCGCATGCTAGACATGCTGGAGCGCGCGCCCACGCTTCAGCAGGAGGCTGCCAAGCGCAACGCCCTGCAGCAGCGAGTGCGGGGTCTGGAGGACAAGTGAGAGAAGGCAGCGACAGGCATCCCCTGCGGAAGGCGACAGCGTCGGTGGCGCTGAGAATCGCGTCGCACTGCCTGCTCGCCGTGGGCAGCGCGGCCCTGGTCACCTTCGCCACGTCAACAGCCCAGGCGCTGCCGCAACTGCGCACCTCGGTCAGCTCTCGACACGTCGAGGTCAACGTACCCTTCACCATCGAACTCACAGTGATGGGTGACGGGGCAGAGCGAGGCGGCGCGTTCAGACTCGTCCTACCTCGCGGATTCGAAATGAACGGTCCGCGGATCGCCAACTTCCGCTCGTTCTCCGTCGGGCGAACGGTTCAGCAATCATCAGGGCTCCGCGCGACCTGGCGAGTCGTGGCGTCGCGGCCTGGGATCTACACCATCGGACCGCCGTCGGTGCAGGTCGGCGCCAAGCGCTATACGGGGGACTCGACGAAGATCGAAGTCCTCGCGGCGGGCAAGGGCCCTCGGCGTCGAGGGCCTTTCGATCCCTTCAACCTCGGCGCGCCACCGGGCTTCCCCGGGCTCTTCGACGATCCCGACGATGACCTGAACGACCCGGCGGACGATCTGTTCCCGCCGGCGCCTGAAGAATTCCGCCTGGATACTGCCCCCGACCCTGTCGCCTTCATTCGCGCGACCGCTACCCCGGATACCGTCGTAGTCGGGCAGCCGCTGGTCTATCGCGCCTACGCTTATGGCGGCCGCGGGCCGTTCAACGAGCTGAAGTCAACGGAACCCACCCGGGCAGACTTCCTGGCGTACCCCATCGTCGAGAACTCGCTGGGGCAAGATCAGCATCGCGTCCGCATCGGTGACGTGGTGTACACGGCAGTCAAGATCCGC
>JAUILJ010000080.1 GCA_030433055.1 Polyangia bacterium | reverse complement strand
GGTGCGGAGCAGCACAACCTGACACGGGTGGACTGCGACTTACCCCGCAACCGCTTGGTCGTGATCACCGGCCCCAGCGGCTCGGGTAAGTCGTCCCTTGCCTTCGACACCATCTACGCCGAGGGGCAGCGGCGCTACGTCGAGTCGCTGAGCGCCTACGCGAGGCAGTTCCTCGAGCAGCTGCCCAAGCCCAAGGTCGAAAGCATCGAAGGGCTGAGCCCCTCCATCGCGATCGAACAGAAGGCGCTGGGAAAGAGCCCTCGCTCCACCGTTGGCACCGTGACGGAGATCGCAGACTACCTGCGGTTGCTGTTCGCGCGCATCGGCGTGCCCCACTGCCCGATCTCCGGGCGTGTGCTTCACGCGTACACCGTCCAGGAGATGGTGGATGCGATCCTGGCGCGAGGCGACGGCGCTCGCCTGGCGATTCTGGCGCCCATCCTACGCCAGACCCCGGGTGACTTGGAGGAAGAGCTCGAGAGCTTGCGCCGTGAGGGCTTCGTGCGCGCCCGCCTCGATGGCCAAGCGGTGGATCTGGGCGACGAAGTGCCTCTCGACCCGGAGCAACCCCACGATCTCGACGTGGTCGTCGACCGAATCGTCGTCAAGGACAGCTCCAAGGGTCGCATCACGGACTCCGTGGAGCTCGCGCTGGATCTCGGCGACGGCACGTTGCTGGTGGACGCGCTGGATGACAGCGAACCCGAAGTCATGAGCGAACGGTTGGTGAGCTGGGAGCACGGCATCACCCTGCCCCCGCTCGAACCGCGGCTGTTCAGCTTCAACAGCCCGCACGGCGCCTGCCCAACGTGTGATGGGCTCGGGCTGCGCTCACGCATCGATCCGGCGCGGATCGTGGTGGATGTCGCGCGCTCGCTGCGAGAAGGCGCGGTCACCGCGTTTGGCCGCCGCGGATCGATCGCAGCGGCGACCGAGGTCGATCGAGTGGTGAAGCTGTTCGGGATCGACGCAGACACGTCTTGGGAAGAGTTGCCGGAGAAGGACCGCAACGCGATCCTGTTCGGCGGCCAGGGGCGCGGCAAACGCAAGGCGCAGCACTACGACGGCATCGTGCCGCGACTCGAGGCGTGGCTCGCGAACGAAGACGACGCGCCGGACACCGACGAGGAGCTGGATGAAGGGGCACTGCGCCCCGAGGACGTTGGCCGCTACGTCGTCACACGGATCTGCGACGAGTGCCACGGCAGCCGGCTGCGCAAGGAAGCGCTGGCCGTCAAAGTGCAGGACCGCACCATGGCTGACCTCGGGTCGATGTCCCTGATCGACCTGCGGGACTTCCTCAAGGACCTCCACAAGGAGCTGAACCACCGGGACACGGCGATCGCCGATCCGCTTCTCCGCGCGGTAACAGACCGCCTCGGGTTCTTGATCGACGTCGGCCTCGGCTACCTGTCACTCGATCGCTCCGCGCGCACGCTGTCGGGCGGAGAGGGGCAACGCATCCGCCTGGCCACTCAGATCGGCGCGAGCCTGATAGGCGTCCTGTACGTGCTCGACGAACCGAGCGTGGGGCTCCACGCTCGCGACAACGAGCGCCTCCTGCAGGCCCTCAGGCGCCTGGTAGACAAGGGCAACAGCGTGCTGGTCGTGGAGCACGATCGCGAAGCGATCCTGGCAGCCGACTACGTGCTCGACATGGGCCCGGGCGCTGGCACCCTGGGCGGCAGGGTCGTGGCGGAGGGCACACCGACCGAGTTGATGTCGAACCCCGAGTCCGTGACGGGGCCCTATCTGTCTGGAGAAAAGCGTCTACCGATCCCCGCCAAGCGCAAGCCCCGGGGCAAACAACAGCTCGAGGTGCGCGGCGCGCGCGCACACAACCTGCAGGACGTCTCCGTGCAGATCCCACTGGGCTTGATCACGGCAGTCACCGGGGTCAGCGGCTCGGGAAAGAGTAGCCTAATCGTCGACACGCTGCTCGCAGCCGCGCGCGCCAAGCTGTACGGGGCGCGCAACTGGGTCGGCCCCTGCGATGACATCTTGGGTCTCGATCTGATCGACAAGGTCATCAGCATCGACCAGGCGCCCATTGGCCGCACCCCGCGCTCGAATCCCGCGACCTACACGGGCATCTTCACTCACCTGCGGGAACTCTACGCCACCTTGCCGGACGCTCGAGCGCGCGGCTATCGCGCGGGGCGCTTCTCCTTCAACGTGAAGGGTGGGCGCTGCGAAGCCTGTCAGGGCGACGGAGTTCTCCGTGTGGAAATGCACTTCTTGCCGGACGTGTACGTGACCTGCGATACATGCGGAGGAAAGCGCTACAACAGGGAGACGCTGGAGATCCGCTATCGAGGGCTGTCCATCGCTGACGCGCTAGAGCTCACCGTGGAAAACGCGTTCGAGCTGTTCGACGCGATCCCGCGCATCCGCCAGCGCCTCGCCGCGCTGCGCGAGGTCGGTCTGGGCTACATCCGCCTGGGTCAACCGGCGACCACACTGAGCGGCGGTGAGGCTCAGCGAGTGAAGCTCGCGACCGAGCTTGCCCGCACGGCAACGGGCAGCACCCTCTACGTGCTTGACGAGCCGACCACCGGCCTGCACTTCCAGGACATCGAACTCTTGAGCCACGCGCTGCTCGGCCTGCGCGACGCGGGGAACTCTATCCTCGTCATCGAGCACAACCTGGACCTGGTCGCCTGCGCTGACTGGGTGATCGACCTCGGCCCAGAAGGCGGCTCCGGCGGTGGACGCGTGGTGGCGGCTGGCACGCCGGAAGAGGTCGCGTCGATGGACGGGAGTCACACCGGGCACTTCCTGCGGCAGGCACTCGCGGCACCGAAGCGGGCTACGGCAGCCAAGAGAGCCAACGGCCGAGTCACTCCCAAGCCGAAGGTCGGCAAACCCAAGGCACCGGCCAAGAGCGCGAAGGCTCCCAAGAAGGCCAAGCCCAAGCCCAAGGCCCGCGCCGGAAAGGCGTGACCGACTCGCCACGCCAGCCACCGCGCGGGGCGGTCAGCGACAAAGCACAAAACGGCAGGACGCCCGTGGCGCCTGCCGTTCCTGCACACTCCGGCCCGAAGGGATCAGCCGAAATCGCGCTCGACGCGCTCCTGGTCTTCCTTGCAGCGAATGCAGAGCGTGGTCTCGGGCCGCGCCTCGAGTCGCTTCTCGCTGATCGGCTCACCACACTCTTCGCAGTCGCCGAAGGACCCATCCTCGATGCGCTCGAGGGCCTTCTGAATCTTCTCCAGAAAGGTCTTCTCGCGCCCGCGTAGACGGAAGGTGAACGACTGCAGGTACTCGCTCGAGGCGAGATCCATCTCGTCCGGCAGGTCGTCGGCGTCCAGGCTCATGTCCTGGTCCAAGGTCTGCCGAGCGCGCTGGACAATCTCGTCGCGCTTGTCTTCGAGGAGCTGCTGGAACTTCTTCAGCTTGGCTTTGTTCATCTGTGTGACGACCCCTCCCCCTTCCCGCTGGTGGGCTTGGGGGCCAGGCAAGATAGGGAGCGCGACCGCCTACGTCAACGGTCGGTCGCAGTCGGTCCCTGATTGTGGTGGACAGGTGTGACCAGTTGGCGTCTTCCGGAGCCACGAGTGGCCTGGCAGTAGCGCTTGGTGGGCTTGAATTGGGGCTTTCTCAGGTTCCCTCGCACGATGGTCTGCACGCAGCGGCTGGCCGCGCGTCCGGGTTCTACTCGTTTCCCATTCTGAGCCTTCCCTCGGGCGACAACCAGGGATTCAGGGGGATGGTCCCCGTGTTTTGTCTCCACCCCCGACAACCATGGCTGGTTTCCCGCGTGTTCGGTTTGCGACGTGCGGCAGCCACACGGGATCCAGGGTGGCCCCCACGAGACGACTGGTATAGCCCAGCTGCCATGCTCGACCTCGACCCAAACCGAGATGGCGTCGTGCCTGTTCCCGCCGCCACGGTCATTATCGGGAGACCCGCGCGCGAAGGAGGAGTCGAGGTGTTCTGCGTCAAGCGACACCAGAAGTCCGGGTTTCTTGGGGGTGCGGTCGTGTTCCCCGGCGGTAAGGTGGATGCGGGGGACCAGCACGCCGACTGGAAGGCGAGCCATACCCCGCTCTCGGAACGCGCCCAGGTGCTCGGCGCAGGTGCCCTGGGTTTCGCCATCGCGGCGCTGCGGGAGACCCTCGAGGAGGCAGCGATCCTGCCAGTCGTCGGCGACCCTCTGGATGCTGCGGCTGCGCTGGAGCTACGCGCCGAGCTCAGCTCCCGGGGCAAGCTGACCGAAGCTCCAGCTGGAGATATTTTCCGCACGTTAATTCAGAACCGAGACTGGGTGCTCGACACCGCGCGCCTGGTGCCGCTCTGGCGTTGGACCACCCCCAAGGCCGAGAAGCGCCGCTTCGAGACGCCATTTTACTGGCTCGACCTTCCGCCGGGCCAGCTCGGCGAGAGCGATCAGCACGAGACCACACAGGGGTTCTGGTCCACGCCCAAAGCGCTGCTCCAGCGCTGGGAGGCGGGGGAAGTGTTTCTGGCACCGCCCACCAGTCGCAGCCTCGAGCTCCTGGGGGAGCTGGGCTCGCCCGGCGATGTCTCAGCTCTCGCCGCGCGCCACTCGCTCGACCCCATCTGCCCCGAGCTGAAGTTCGAGGGTCAGACGACCATCCTGGCGTTGCCTGGGGATCCGCTACATTCCCTCACGGAACCAATCCAAGGTGGTGAGGACGGCCCCACTCGCTTCGTCCTGGAGGATGGTCGCTTCATCGGCAAGCGTATGCCCCGCGGCTAGAGCTGGACACGACGAGGCAACGGCTAAACGCCGTCTCTGTACGCGCGGATGGCGTTCACGATCGCGTCTGCCAGCTTCTGTCGATAGTCCGCGCTGTCGAGGCGCGTCTCTTCGGTGGGGTTCGAGATGAACGACGTCTCGAACAGCACCGCGGGCATCTCGGCGCCCGCCAACACATAGAAGCCGGCGCTCTTCACGCCGCGGTCGACTAGGCCAGGATACTTGCTGCTCAGGGAGCTCAAGGCCGAGCGCTGCAGCAAGCCGGCGAAATGCTGAGACTCCAGACGGGTAGCGCTCTGAATGCCGCTGAGCACACGAGCAAGCTCACTGGAGGCAGCGATAGACGCGGAGTTCTCCCGCGCGGCGATGGACGACGCGACCTTGTCGTTGCTCGAGGCGAGCACGAACGACATCACGCCGTGCCCCGTCGAAGACTCCGAAGAGTTGCAGTGCACGCTAACAAACAAATCCGCACGGAATGCATTCGCTCGAGCAGTGCGCTCCGCCAGAGGCACATAGACGTCCGAGTCGCGGGTGAGCAACGTGGAGATCCCGAGCTCCCGCGCAATCAAGGGCGCTGCCCGGTGAGCAATGTCCAGGGTCACATCCTTCTCGGCCAGCCCCATCCCACCGATGGCTCCAGGATCGTTCCCACCATGCCCCGGATCGATCACCACCCGCCGTACGGCGACCGGGCCTCGGGCCACGTCCCTCTGCGCCACCCGAGGCGCGTGCTTGGAGATGTCGATCACCAGGCGGAACGGCTCCGGGAGGTAAAACACCCGGCGGTGTGCAGCTTGCGCCAGATCCAAGACGACCCGGGTGCCGTTCTCCTGCTTCCCGAGCCGAACCCGCTGCACGATCCCTCCAACGTCGTACGTGCTCTTTCCGGAGTAGCTAGCCTTGGAGACATCAATGAAGAAGCGTGGGCCTTGGGTCCCTTCACCGGGAATGAATCCGGTCTTGAACACGGCGGGGGCGCTGACCTGCACCACGACACGCGCCGCATCCTCCGAACCGTAGCTCTCGATGGTCCCAAGCTTGACGGGGCCCGATGACCGCGCCGAAATCTCCGGCTGAACTTCCTGGGCATTGCCGGGGGTCGCAGGATCGCCGAGGGCAGTTCGGCTCCCCCCGCCTTGGAGTTCAGCCAGCGCCGCGTCCGCTGGTTTGAAGGCGGCGAGCAAGCCTTGCGCGCGCTCAATCACCGCTTGGCACTCGCGGTCCTTGTGTGCCATCCCGGCCGTGTAGAGGCCGCGGTAGCCGGTAGAAGGGTCGCGAATCAGCTCGGCGTCGAGAGCGGCGAGTTCGAGCGCGGCCTCGCAGGCTCCGTCCCACTCCTTTTCCGCGCTGATACGCCAAAGCTCGAGGGCTTCCAGCGCGTCGACTCTGCGTCCCCAGCGGCGCCACACGCCTCGACGGATCCGCGCTGCTTGGTCCAGCTTCTTCGCGCCCTGGGGTCCGTCTTCTCGCTCACCAGCCACCGCGAGTCGGTCGGCTTCCGCGACCAGCTCCGTACGCGTGCGCGCCGGAGCGGCCGCCTCACCCAGCGCCGAAGACGAAGGCGCCTGACCGGTTGGTTGCTTCGAGGAGCAAGCCAGGGCGGCCCCCACCGCTGCGCACAACAGCGCCGCACGCTGCGCTCGCCGGTTGGGCTTCGTGGGTCTCACACACACTTGGATAGCGGCCAGGGCCCAGATCGCGCAAGGAAACCACCAGGCCGTCGTCTCGAGTGGCATCGAATTGTTTCAACCTGAACGAACGCGGCGGCAGCCGGAGGTGCCTTGGAACCCATTGACAGCTGGCAGACAGACACCCAAGCCCCCGCTCCCTCGAACTTCGGTAGAAAGATCGGCCCCGCGGTACTAGCCTCAATTGCATGGGCGAAAGTACTGGAACGGGCGGCCCCCCTGACTCGAAGTCAGATTGGGTTGGCGCGGGCGGCCTGACCGCCGAAGAGGCCGAGCGCATGTCCGGAGACTTCCGAGCGGTTTGGGACGATGAACCCAGCGAGGAAGCGGACAAGGCCCCCGTCCCCGCAGCGCAGACAGCTAAGCAAACGCTCGTTGGCCTAACACCGTCGACCGTGAGCCGGGACGAGCCCAGTGCTGCGCCCCGCGTTTCCAAGCTCGAGCGCCCCGAAGAACCGGCGAAGAGCGAAGCCGCGACCGAGGCGAAGGCCGGCGCCCCACTGCCGAAGCAGACCATGCTGGGGCTCGGAGCCGTCAAGCTTCCGCAAGGAGACGAAAAGGCATCGGCCCCACAGCCCGAGCGAGATCCGCGCAAAGACACCGCCAAGCACACTCCTTTGTCCAAGCAGACCTTGCTTGGTGTGGCTCCACCGAGCGCCGGGGCCAACTCCCCCGAAGCCAGCTCCGGGAAGCCCACCACGGACGAGCCCAAGCCCGAAGCGCAGGCTCGCACAGAAGCCAAGGCTGAAGCCGTAGCCAAGACTGAGGCCGTGGCCAAGGCTGAAGCCGTGGCCAAGGGCACCCCGGAGAAAGAGGACTCGAAGCCCGAGTCCCTGGCGGCCCCGGTGGTTACCCCGAAGGCCGACGCTGAAGCGAGCGATCCCGACGGAGACGCACCCGAAGGCGATGAGAGCCCAGCGGCGAAGGCCAGCCCGGAGCCCGCAACCAGCGACGAGACGCAGGCAAGCGATGAGGCCCCGACCGCGGAGGCCGAGGTCGAACCCGCCAAGGCTGCCCCCGTCAAGACGGCTCCCACCACCAAGCCCGCCGCCCGCCCTCGACCCGCCCCGGTCGAAGCCGAGGACAACGACGTCTTCGTCCCTCCCGTTCAGAGCTCGGGCTCGGGCGGCAAGTTTGCCTTGATCGTGGCTGCGGCGGTGGTCGTCCTGGGTGGAGGCTACTTCCTCACACGAGGCGGCGACGATAGCCCCGCGGAAAAGCCTTCAAGCACAGCCAAACCCAGCGAGCCACTGGCCACGCAGGCCCCCGCCGACAACACGCCGGACCCAGCGGTAGAGCCCACTGCCGCTACCGAACCCGAGGCAACAGCCGAACCCGAGGCAACAGCCGAACCCGAGGCAACGGCCGAACCCGAGGCAACGGCCGAAGCGGTGGCTCCGGAGCCAACCGCGGCTCCGAAGCCAACTGCCGCCGCTCCCAAGAAGCCCCCGGCACCGAAGGCCGCTCCGCCCAAGGCGACGAGCAAACCGGCAGCGACAACCAAGCCAAAACCCACCGCAGCTCCCAGCCCCAAACCTTCCCCGCCGTCACCCGGCAAGATCGTGCGTGACGCGCCCTTCTGAGGGTGAGCCACGTCGCAGCCGCGAGGAAGCCAAGCGACGCTTGCAATTTCCGACGCCCAGTCCTATCGCCATCCGCAGGTTGAGTCTTCTCGTTCTGCGGAAGGCGTTCGCACCTTGACCCGCCGAACACATTCGCGCCCGCGGAGGCGCGAGCAGAACCATCTCGAGGATCCGATGAGAACCCGCGCTTTCCCCTTCGCCTTCGCTCTCACTGTGAGCGCCACGTGCCTGGCCCCGGTGTTGGTCACGAACACAGCTCAGGCGCAGAGCGCCGACGCCATGACCGAAATGGCGCGCCAGCGATTCCAAGAGGGCGTGCAGTACTACGACGCGAAGGACTACGAGAAAGCGCGCGCCGCCTTCCTGCAGGCATACGCGCTGAAGAAGCATCCGGCAGTCCTCCTCAACCTCGCCCAGAGCGAGCTGCGCTCATCCCACGAGGCGGACGCGGCAGCTCACTTCGAGCTGTATCTGAGAGAGAATCCAGGCGTATCCGCCGCCGAGCGCTCGGAGGCACAGAAGGGCTTCGACGCGGCCAAAGCCAAGGTCGCTGAGTTCCCGATCACTGCGCCATCGGGCGCACAGGTGTTCGTCGACGGAGAGCCTGTGGGCACCGCACCGCTGCCGGCCCCGGTCTACCTTTCCCCGGGGAATCACAAGCTAGAGGCCCGAAAGGGCAGCGACAGCGCCGTGCTCGACGTGACCGGGACGGCGGGCTCCTCTTCCCCTCAGACGCTGAGCTTCGGCGGCGCCAGCGGCGCGGTTGGCCCGGGCCCGGTCGCGGGCGGCTCAGGCGCCATGCCCCCACCGGAAGGCGGCGGAAACGGAACTCAGCCCCCACCGGACGACGGAGGCGGCTTCTCCGTGAGCACCGCGGGGGAGCGAGAACCCTTCATGGATTGGGCCAAGCGCGGCCCAGTCTCATACGTGGGAGGAGGCTTGTTCGCTGCAGGGTTGATCAGCGGCATCATCTTCGCCATCTCCTCACGCTCCAGCTACAACAGCGCAGACGACATTCGGGACAAGATCCTCGTCGAGGCGAACAAGCCGGGCGCGAACCAGACCTCCAGTCCCTGCGTGAGCGGGACGGATACCTACGACTACTACTCCAGCGCCTGCGCCAAGTGGCAGGACAACGTCGATGCGGGCGACACCAAGAAGACCGTCGCGACGATCAGCTTCATCGCCGCTGGCGTCGGTGCAGCGATCGTGGGCGGCGGCTACTTCTTCACGGCAAAGAAGGGGAGCGGTGACAGCGCGAAGAAGAAGAGCGCCCCGCGCACCTACGCGAGCCCCATCCTCACTCCCGACTTCAAGGGTCTGTCGTGGGGCGGCAGCTTCTAGCCACGGAGCTCCGGTAGCCACTTCTGAAGCGAGCCATCCTCGACCGCTTCGGCCTCCGCCGCCCTTTACGGGCTAGGCGGCGCTGTTCTCGGCACGCTCCAGCCAGGCTCGGAACGTGCTGCGCGGGACTCTCAAGGCGCGCGCGGCGGCGCTGACGTTGCCGCCGTGCTGCTTGAGCACGCGCTGCGCGTCGACCGGCGACGCGACTGGCTTGGCACGCTGTGAGCTCGAGCCAATCGCCTGCGCGACGTCTCCGACGTCTATCATCCCCTGCTCCGCCATCAGCGCGGAGCGATAGAGCACGCTGCCTAGCTGGCGCACGTTGCCGGGCCAGTCGTGTCGCATCAGGCTCGACAGCGCTGCGTCCGTCAGTGCCAGCTCACCAAACTCTGCGGCGTAGCGCGCGAGGAGGCAGCGGCTGAGAGCCGCGATGTCCGACTTGCGCCGCCTCAGGGGCGGCAGCCTGACGACCAGCGTAGAGATGCGGTGGAGCAGATCCTCCCGGAACCGACCCTGGCTCACGCGCTCGCTCAGGTCCGCCCAGGTCGCCGACACGACCCTCGCGTCGACCTCCCGGTACTCCGTGGAGCCGATCGCCCTCACCCTGCCGTCTTCAACCACCCGCAGCAGCTTCACCTGGAGGTTGGGGCTCAAGTCAGCGATCTCGTCGAGGAACAGCGTACCGCCATTGGCCAACACGAACGCGCCGCTACGCTGGGTGATCGCACCGGTGAACGCCCCTCGGGTGTGCCCAAACAAGTCAGCGTCTGCGAGCCCCTCGCTCAGCGTGCCCATGTTCAGCGGGACCATCATCCCTGGGCGTGCCGAGAGCTGGTGCAGCGCGGTCGCCACGAGGTCCTTCCCGGTTCCGGTCTCTCCGACCACGAGCACGGGCGCCTTGAGACGTGCCACCCGTCGGATCTCACAGGCCACGCGACGCATCACGGCCGAGCTGCCCACGATGCCAGGAACGGGTTCGAAGTCGGCCTCAGGCTCGTGAGCTTCCTCGCCGCGCAGCACGACCAGCGTGCGCCCCAGCTGGAAGTGACTCCCAGAGGCGACGAGCTTGGCTGAACGGACCCGCGCGGAATCAAGAAAGAGGCCGTTCTTGGACTCGAGATCGCTGACCTCCAGCCCATCCTTGGCCCAGCGCACTTCCGCGTGGCGTTGACTCACCGTCGGGTCGGGGATGGTCACATCGCAGCGCTCCCCACTGCCAAGCCTCACGGTCTGACCGCGCTCGATTCGCACCGTCCACGACTCCCGCGGGGTCGTCACTTCCATCAGCCAGGCGCCGCTCGGTGCATGACACAGCAGCTCCTGAGTCTCGTCTCTCCCACTCATGCATGGATTGCTCGGACAGGTAGCCACTCGGTTGCTTGCGCTGTGGCCAATGCTCATCCAAGAGCCCCGGGGAGGAGCTGTGTAGAGCCAAGCCAGAGCGGTGCCGCCTCCCCCCCGGAAAACCCTCCAACGGCCGTTTATGCCCTGCCGATGGCCGCTCCTGAACGCCCCCTGCGGCCCCCTCGGACACCTGGCCCGCTCTAGGAAAAAACCCGTTGTCGCCCAGCGTCGCTGGCGTGCTAACTGTGCCGCCTCATGACCGCCTCGAAACCCGCGCGCCAGCCTGTTTTCGCCCATCCGCGCTTCGCGCTGGGCCTGCTGGCCTGCCTGCTCACATCCCTACCGAACGCGGCGGTGGCACAAGACGACGTGGAGGATCTGGACGGCTCGGCGAGTCTCGATCCGGGGTTGGGCCGCGGCAGCGGTGAAGTCGCGGAGGCTCCTCCCGAGGACATCGAGGACGACAGCGAACCCGAGCCGCCGAACATCCCCCCCGCTTCCGATCAGCGCAGCGGTCACTTGATCGCGGCCGTCGGCGGCTATCTCAGCCTGCCGTTCGGCAGCATCGAGGCGGGTCGCTACAGCAACGATCTCCTCAGCTCGGGTTGGGGGTTAGACGCGCAGCTTGCCTACGGGGTCCACCGCAACGTCGCCGTTGGTGTGTGGGGTCAATGGAGCACGTTCGGAGGCGACGACCCCGACTGCACGAGCTGTTCGCTCTCCAGCTGGGCCGCCGGGGTTCAAGCGACCTACTTCTTGGTCCAGGGTTTACGCTTCGATCCGTACGCGATGGCAGGCCTCGGATATCGCAGCTCCAAGCTCGACTTCGGAGACACTTCGCTGACCTATGGCGGCGTCGTGGCGCACCTGATGCTAGGCGGCGACTGGATGCTCGCAAAGCAGTTCGGCCTCGGGCCGTTCTTGGGCGCCGACATCACCCGCAACTTCAGCCGGTCTGACAGCGAGACCCCCGGGGGCGCCCTCGAGTGGCAGGCCATCTTCGGGTTCCGGGCGCGCTTCGATCTGCCTGGGCACTGACTCGCATAGGGCGCGAAGCTGAAGCCAATTTCCGCGCGGCTTTCTTGAACGGGGCTCGCGCTGTCCTGGCGGTTTCCGTGGCCCAAGCAGCAAAGCCGCGAGCTCCCGCCCGCGGCTTTGCGCATCCTTTGACCGCTAGCGGCCTCAGCCGATCGCGATACCCAAGGCGCTCCGCAGCTGCGCGTACTCCTCGCTCACGCTGAAGAGCAGCAGTTCCTTGATCTTCTCCTCCGGGGAGAGATCGCCAGGTAGCGAGGGCTCCATGGTGACGATCTTCCGCGCAATGCTGAGGTCGCCGCACACCAACAGACCCGCGCGCAGCTGAGTCAGCTCGGCCGCCTGGACCCAACGCTTGATATTGGCCTTGGCGCCCTCCTCGATGAAGCGCTTCACCACCGCGCGCAGGTGCTCCATCTGCACCGGGTCCATGTACTTCGCCAGCTCCTGAGCCGTGTTGCGGATCTGAGTGGCGCCGTCCGGGGGCATCGGTGTGTTGGGCGCCGCGATCATCACACCCGCAAAGAGCATGATGGTCAGCTCAGCCTGCGTCGGGAACAGGTTCCGAATGTAGATCTCAGGCCGGTACGACGCGAGGTGCTTGCCGCAGATGAAGGTCAGCTCTTGAGGTTGGAACCCGGAGAGCACCGCCTTACCCGCGAGCGACGCTGGCGGCAGGTGCGGTACCGCACGGATTGCATCGTTCATGTCGCTGCGCACGTACAGCTCTGGCGTCGAGAGCCCGAGGACCTGCCCCGCCCAACCAAAGGTCTTCGCGAAGGTGACGGTGGAGGTCGCCGGATCTTGCTTGAACCGCGGATCGATGGGCGACTGCTGCCGCGCCATCATCGCGACCTTGGCCTTCAACGCCGCGGGCACGATCATCTCGAAGATCTTCGAGATGTAGAGGTTGAGATCCGGGTGGAACAACTGGCGTGTCCACAAGTCGTTGGACAGCCGGCCCTTCACCTGCAGCATGCCTTGAGGACGGTAGTCCTCGTAGAACTGCATCTCCTCCTGATCCGCCTTACCCATGAAGGCGACCGCTGCTGCCAGCGTCCAGGCCTCGTCGTAGCTGTGCTTGTGCAGATACAGCCGATAGAGCGCTCGATAGGGGTCGATGTCGAGCGGGTTGTGGTCGAGGATCTTGCGCTGCTCTTCGATGGCTTCATCGAAGCGTTCAGTGCCCTCGTAGAGCTCGCTCAAGATCTGACGATCCAGGAGCGAGTCCGGCTTGGTGGTGGACGCCATCTTGAAGGCATCGACCGCCGACTCCATCTCCTGCAGACGGTCGCGGTAGATCAGGCCGAGCTGGTGCCACAAGGTGTACTCCAGATCCGCCTTCCCCTTGTTGGTCACGCGGTGGATCATCTTGCGGTACTGGCGCTCGAGCTGCTTCCAGTTCTTCTCGCGCGTCAGGATCTTGTTGATGCGCTCGAACGCCTTGAGGAAGTCGGGATTGAGATCGAGCGCTTCGTTGAACAGCTCGACGGCGCGATCCGGATCTTCGAGCTTGTCGCGGTAGAGCTGCGCCATGGTGTTGAGGCAGCGCGACTTGACCGCGGGGTTGTCGCTGATGTCGGCGATCGCCTGCAGCGTGTCGACCATCTTCGACCAGTCTTCGGCCTTCTGATACAGCTCGAGGATCTTGTGCAGGAGCGACGGGTCCTGGGGCTTGAGCTCCAGAGCCTCTTCCAGCGCCTCGATTGCTTTCGGCGCGTTGTTCTCCTTGCCAGCCCAGACATCAGCGATGTCGTTGAGCAGATCGAAGCGCTCATCGCCGTCGAAGATGCCATCGAGGATCTGACGCTTGTAGGCAGCGACCTGCTTGAAGTCATTCGCCTGGGCATACACGTCGACCAATGCCTCGAGCGTTGGCCGATGCTCGGTGTTGAGCGCCAGCGCCTTCTCGAAGTTGTTGATCGCCTGCTTCACCTGCTGCTGCTCACGCTTGATGCAGCCCAGGCGGTAGTAGACGTCCGTGCGCTGATCGACTTCGTCCTCACCCAGCGAGGTCAGCACCTTCTGGTAGTTGGTGAGCGCGCTCGGCCAGTCCTGCAGCCTGAATGACACATCGGCGATGCCGCGGATGGTCTCCTGGTCGGTCAGATCGAGCTGGTGTGCGGCCTGATAGGCTTTCAGCGCCTTCTCGTCCTTGCCGACCGCTGACAGCACCTTGCCGAGCAGGTTGTTCAGCATGTGCTGTTCGTGGCGCTCGCGGTTGCGCCCCTTGCGCACCAACAGCTCGGCCAGTGGCTCCGCCTCGCCGTAGCGCTCGGTACGCATGTACTCCTCGACCAGAGGCAGCGCGGCCTCCTCACAGTCGTCGTCGCACTGCATCGCGAGCTGATAGGCCTCGATCGCCGCGTCGTGCTCGCCGAGCATCTCGTCGCGCAGCTTGCCCAGCTCCACCAGGAGCTTGGCGCGCTGACGCGGCATCTCCGTGTTCAGCTGCTCCTGGTCGATGTAGCGCGCGGCGCGATCCCAATCTGCCTCATCCATCGCGATGGTGCGCAATGCCGCCAACGACGGTAGGTGGGCCGGGTTGAGGTCGAGCGCCATCTCGAAGCGCTCCTGAGCGGTGATGCGATCACCCAGTTGCTGCTCGAGAGCGGTACCAATGCGGTAGTACATCTCGACACGCTGAGTCCCGTCGGTGGTCAGGTCCGCGACGCGAGTCATGTTCTCGATGGCGCGAGCTGGATCCTCCTGCTTCTCATACAGGCGACTCAACGCCTCGAGCGCCGGGATGTTCGTGTCGTCGAGATCAACGATGTTCTGGTAGGCGTCGATCGCACGATCGGTGTCACCCACCTCGTCGGCGTAGACCTGGGCGATCTCACCGTAGATCTCGATCTTGTCCTCCGTGGTCGCCGCTTCGCTGATGTGGCGCTCGTAGGTGTTGATCAGATCCAGCCACTGCTTCAGTCGCCGGTAGCAACGCTCGAGCGCCACGTAGGCTCGCGCGTCCGCGGGGTCGATCTCCAGCGCCTGTTCCAGCCGCTGAGCCGCGACGTCCGCCTTGAGGAATTGCTCCTCCTGGATCAGCGCCAGCTTGAGCAGCACGCTCACGCGCTCGCGCTCGGTCTCCACGACGTCGAGCTGACGCTCGAGCACATCCACCAGCTCGCTCCAGTTCTGGGTCGCTTCGTAGATGCGTTCGAGGCCTCGCATGGCGAAGAGGTTTCCGCCGTCCAGCTCGAGCACTTCTCGGTACGTGCGCCCGGCCTTCGCCAGATCT